>JBFFBT010000068.1:0-21699 GCA_041560255.1 Myxococcota bacterium
TATGTGCCGGGGCCGACTGGGTCGTGTTCTGTGACACCAACGGAGGCAGTCTGCCCCATGAAATCAAGGCTATCATCAACAAAACCATCATATTTTTAGTAAGGAACACCAAACCATATGACAAAGTACCTTGCGGAATTTATGCACATAATGATTGTGGATTGGCGCTGGCCAACTCTCTGGCGGCCGTCGAAGCCGGAGTAAGCATGGTGATGGGATCCATAAATGGGATCGGAAAAAGATGCGGTAGCGCAGATCTCATCCAAGTCATAGCCAATCTGCAACTCAAAATGGGGTTTCAAGTTCTGCCGATACAAAACACCATGAAACTGACCAATGTCGCCAACTCTATAAGTACATTCACGACAATCCCAACCCATAGCCTCCGCCCGTTTGTGGGCGATCATGCATTTACCCACAAAGGCGGCATCCATACAAACGCAGAGCTGAGCAATCCCGAATGCCACGAGCACATCGATCCCCAAATCGTGGGAAATTGCAGAAAATGTTGGATTCCAAAAAGATATGCGGTGTGATTTTCACAACATATCATTCACCTCAAGTGTCGTGAAAATTTCATAATCTCGCACCCATCTCAAAATTCTTGAAATCACCAAACACTTCACAAGATCATCCGGTAACAACGGCCCAGATCCCGACATGTATTCAATTTGCTACAGTGTAGGTTTTGAGCTACCCATGAAAACGCATTTCATGTTCTAGATTTCAAGCTCTTCATCAAAATCCAAAATGAGATCGAATCGATACGATAAACTGACAAACGGTATGAAGATTGCATCAGGCAACATTGAAAGGCATACCATGAACTCATTGATCTTCATCACTGCCAAAAATCTCTTACACAACAAAGTGTCTTTGGTACTCATGTTGGTGGCGGTCTCGGCCGGAGTCGGACTTCAAATCCCCAACAGCGCCAACCTTAATGGGTACTCACACGCGCTGTTTGAGAAAGGTATCTTACAATCGGTGGGCCACATCGTCATCACATCGGGCAACACCGAAGCCATGGATGATATCGATGTGCTCATGCAAACCATACACGGATATTCCTTCGTCGAGCACGCAGTGGCCCGCTACACACATGGAGCGGTTTTATATCGGAAAAACCAACATACACCCGTGTTCGTCACCGGCTTGAATTTTCCAAAAGAGCAAGCAGCCAACGGATTTTGCAATCGTATCATCGCGGGAAGTTGCCCTCCACCAAACTCAAAACACAATATTGTTTTGGGTCATGGCGTGGCTGAGAAAATTGGGGCCGTCGTGGGGGACCGAGTTAGGTTGTACGTTCCATACCAGGAATTGGGAGAAGTAAAATACAAAAAGTCAGCTTACAATCTCATAGGTATTTTGCAAGGAGGCGGGTTTTCGGCAGTCGATCATGGTGTATTTATCGCGTTGCACGAAATGTATTCCATCATCGGCTGGCAGGATACGGCCACCAGCGTACATTTGTTTTTAAACCATACCAAAGATTCTAAAACCCAAACGGCAAAGATCAAAAATGATTTATCCCATATTCAGGTGCGATCCTGGCATCAGATTGATGAATTCGTGCATGCGGCCATCACCGGAAACCAAACCATCTCGGCGGTCTCTATGACCATGACCATCCTGGCCGTGTTGGTTCCTATATTGGCTTTACTCTACATCCAGGTAATCTCTGAGAAAAAACAGATCGCCACGTTGATGGCGATCGGATTGGACCGCCGGCACGTACTTTGGCTTTTCCTGCTACGCGCCGTGATCGTTTCCGTAATCGGCATCATTTTCGGCCTCGTATTGGCCTATTTCCTGTGTCGATATTTCACCCAATACCCGCTGTTTTCATACCGAGGGTTTCACATTACTCCCAAACTCGATCTCGAAGCCATTATGACTCCCGTAATAACAATATACTGCGTAACCGTCCTGGGTGGATTGATACCCGCCATTATGGCTGCTCGGACCGATTCGACCATTGAGTTGAAATCAGCATGAGGAAAACAAAGATTATGGGCGTCATACTCGAGACGAGATTGTTGGAGCGAACCTTCACGCAAGGCATCCATATCGTCGCCGCATTGAAGGCAGTAAGCATATCTTTTGAAAAAGGTGAATTCGTTGTCATCACCGGCCCGAGCGGCGGCGGCAAATCCACATTGCTGCACATCCTAGGGCTGTTGGATACCCAATACCGGGGAGAAGTGTGGATTGAGAATCAACCCTCCCATACTTTTACACCCAGGCAGCTCGCTGCCTGGCGACTTCAAAAAATTGGGTTCGTGTTTCAAGATATCCATCTACTCAAAGCACATACTGCACTGGACAACGTGGCCTTACCCTGCTACCGTCTTAATGGAAAACTCCGTCAAGCAAGAAACCATGCCCGCTCTCTTCTTAGGGAGTTTTACATGGAAGATCGCATCCGCCACAAACCCAACCGATTATCGGGAGGTGAAGCCCAACGGGTGGCCATCGCCCGGGCGCTGGTCAACAATCCTTCGATCGTTTTGGCCGATGAGCCCACCGCCCACTTGGATCAAGAAACCACCCAATTGGTGCTCGATCGGTTGGAGCGTCTCAGTAAAACCGGGAAATTGATTCTGGCGGTCAGCCATGATGAAGCCTTGTTGCAAAGGGCGCATCGTAGGATCGAACTGAGGTACGGTCAGACACAGGAATGATCCCATGAACTTGACACCTGAGCAGTTGATGCAATTGATAAAAGGCCGAAGAAGCATACGTCGATTTCGGCCGCAACCGGTTGAAAACGATTTGATTGAAAAACTGATCGAAGCGGCCGTCTGGGCGCCCAGCGCCGGCAACCGACAATCCTATCGTTTTCTGATCATATCATCTCGAACAACCATTCAAAAACTAACCCGTGCCGTGGAACGAAGCATCGATGCAGTAAGGCAAAATCTACGCAAAGAATTTCAAACACAGCTACGTGCCTACCTCGACAATTTCACCATATTTCGATCTGCGCCTGTAGTTCTCGCACCTATCTACCGAAATCAACCCAGTCTATTGCAAAAAAGCCTTCAAGGATCTTCACAGCTCGATCTCGATATCCACAGCGAGCTGTGCTCGGTATCCGCAGCCATCATGAATGTTCTCCTCTACGCCCACTCTCTATCACTCGGAACCTGCTGGATGACAGGGCCCTTATTGGCTCGCCGCGAGATCGAAAATATCCTATCGGTACCAAAAACATGGAGACTGGCGGCCCTGATACCGTTGGGTTATCCCGACGAAGCACCATCCCCACCGCCTCGCCGTCGGGTTACGAACATATTGATGCATTACACAAAAGACACCGAAGAAAGGAAATTGCCTTGAGATACCTCATGGTGGATCGTATCAACGAGATCAAAAAAAACGCATACGCTGTCGGCATAAAAACCGTCTCATTGAGCGAAGACTGTTTCGAACACCATTTTCCCGGCCAGCCCATATATCCCGGAGCGTTGCTTCTGGAGTCCATGGCTCAACTTGGCGGTGCCTTGATAGAAATATCTCTAAGCGACGTTTATAAAATATGTCCCCGGTGTGTATTAAGCGTCGCCAAAGCCAAATTTCGTGACTTCGCCCGTCCGGGTGACCGTCTTGTACTTCGAGCTCAAATTGACTCCCGGCACGAAGAATCGTTCAAGGTCAAAGTTTCGACCGAATGTGAAAGCAAACCGATTTGTGAGGCGGATTTGATCTTTGTTCTCATACATGTCGACGATCCAATCTTGGATGCATCCCGTCGGCAAGTGATCGATCTACTGACCAAAAATACTCGGTACATCAAATGAAACGCGTATTCATCACAGGCACCGGCCTGCATACCGGCTTTGGCAACCTCGTCAATACATGGAAAGCCATCTGTGCCGATCGTTCGGCCCTATGCGGGTACAAGCCCCCGGGAGCCCATCATTTTCCCGAAATTTTGGCGGCAAAAGCTCAACACATCGATCTAGAAAAGTATGTGCCGGATAGAAAAATGATGAAATACATGAGCATGACCTCAAAGCTCGCCGTGCTCGCGGCCGGTCGCGCTCTCAACCAAGCCCGCCTGTTGGAAAACCATCCGGCATGCCGTCAAATGGCCATGTTTGTTACCACCGGCATGATCTCCTTCGACTTGATCGACGTCAGTCGGGCGGCCGCAACATGCAAATCACCTGACGGCCGACTCGACTACATATCCTTGGGAACCCATGGATTGAAGATGTGTCATCCTCTCATGCCGTTTAAAATGCTACACAATATGCCGTTGGGACTCATCTCCATCTTGTACGGCCTCAAGGGAGAAAATTTTATCAATTATCCCACAGCAGAACAATCGGGAATATGCCTGCAAACCGCTTGGAGGGGCATTTGCTTAGAACGCTTCGAAATCGCTTTGGTAGGCGGCAGCGTCCATGGACTCGGTCTCATGCCGTTGGTTGAATTGTTGAGAAAAAAACAACTCGCCTTGAACAACCAACCGATTCGTGCGGGATGGCCGGTCAATGACACCTCTGCATTTCTGGTGCTGGAATCAGAAGAAAGCACCGCAATGCGTGGAGTCCAACCTCTTGCCGAGCTGAAAGGAGCTGTCCTGTCTGTGACCAATGATCTGGACATACAACCCAAACTAGAATCCTGGATGAACCTTTTTGCCTCCAAACCACCCAATGCCATTGTGTATACTGGTGCTCTCGATGGATGCGACGCGCAGTATTATGAACGAGCGGCCGCAAATGCATGGAGCCCGACTGTATCCGATCTGATCAGTTTCGATGATCACATTGGATACGGGCAGTCCGCCGCGCTCCTCAGCGCTGTTGTATTAGCCACCGACATGCTGACTCATCAAAAGGCGCCGGACTGGAGCCGGCTGCCTCCTCCCTCGAGGCTGTTGGTGGTTTCAAAAGCCCCGCAGCAGAATTTGGTGTCGGTACGCCTGGATAGTGTGGAGGCGTCGTCATGAGGCGTGTCGTAGCAACCGGCTTGGGCGTGGTGTCACCAATCGGATCTGGGATTTCGCATTTCTTTCAAGGATTGAAATACGGCCGAAGCGGCATAGGCGCAATAACCCGTTTTGACGCTCAAAGCTTCACCACTCGAATAGCCGGCGAGGTAAAAGAAGTCCCAAAGGCCCCCGACTGGTTGGATCATATAGATTGTAAAGCAATCTTGAGCGATCCCAAATCGATATTCTGCCTGACTGCTGCCGATGAAGCCATCCAAGACGCCTTTGGTCATCAATCACCTCATGCATACTATCCACCCCAACGTATCGGCATGTTTATCGGAGCAGGTCTGGAGATCTTTCACCTACAAGAATGGCTCGATTTTATTCAAGGCACGACACTAGATGTGGATGCCATGCTGCAATCTCATATGTATGATTCCAACCAATCCACGATCCAAGTACCTTCCGATTTGGCGCCACAAGCCATTGCAAAGCATTTGCATGCAGGCGCAGGAACCTGCACCATTGTTTCGGCTTGCGCCGCCGGGACTCAATCTATAGGGGAAGCGTTTCTTGCCGTCCGCGACGGGATCATCGATCTGGCTGTATGTGGAGGTTTCGACTCGATGATCAATCCTCTCGGTGTAGGCGGATTCAACCTCTTGGATGCCTTGTCCACATCCAACCATCTGGGGAATCGGGCTTCCAGACCTTTCGATGCGCATCGCGATGGCTTCGTTCTGGGTGAAGGCAGCGGCATATGTATACTGGAAGAATTGCATGCAGCCCAAAAACGGAAAGCCCGCATTTGGGCCGAGGTATACGGTTATGCCTCATCGGCCAACGCCGCGCACGTATCCGATCCGGACATCCAACTGAACTCCACCGTACGCGTCATGCAAAAGGCGATGGAAAGATCCTGCATATATCCCGATCAAATCGACTACATCAACGCTCATGGAACCGGCACGCGCAAAAACGATCCAGTAGAAACCAAGGCTATTAAAAGCGTTTTCAAATCAAAAGCAGCCGACATCCCGGTAAGCTCCACCAAGAGCCAAATCGGTCATCTTATCGCCGCTGCAGGCGCCGTGGAGTTCATCGCCGGGGTGTTTGCAATCCACAACGGAATACTGCCTGCCACCATCAATCTGACCCATCCCGATCCCGAGTGCGACTTGGACTATGTCCCCAATAAGCCGCGTCCGGCGAAAGTCCATAATTTTTTATCCAACTCGTTTGGTTTCGGAGGTCAAAATGCAACTCTGGTTGCAGGTATGTTACGTAACAACGACACTGGAACAACCATATGACGAAAATCTATCCCGAATTGGAAGGAAATGTAGCCATTATCACCGGTGCATCCCGAGGGATCGGCCGGAGTATCGCACTCAGGTTCTCCCAAGCGGGAATGAAGTTGGTGCTCAACCATCATTCCGATACAGCATCCATGCAACAGGTCGAGATCGAATGTAAAAAATATGGCGTGCCGGTCGTTATTTTAAAAGCGGATTTGGGAAAACCCGGCACGGCTGAAAACATACGAGATCTGACGCTGGACCACTTCGGGCAAATCGATGTATTGGTCAACAACGCCGGGGTGAGCTTCGAGAATCCCCTGGGTTGGTTGCAGGACCCGGAAATCGAGCTTATGATCTCGACCAATATCGTGGGACTCATACGAGCCACCAGGGCCGTTTTGCGTGCCATGCTCCCCAAAAGAAAAGGTGTGATTCTCAATCTTTCATCAGTGCTCGCTTCCAAACCATCGCCCGGCAATGCGGTGTATGCAGGCACGAAAGGTTTTGTGGAAACATTCACCCGATCCATGGCGGTAGAATTGGGACGCAAAAACATTCGTATCAATGCAATATCACCAGGAGTCATCGATACAGACATGTCCAGTCAAGTCCGCAAGCTGGCGGTCGCCGATGTACTGAGCAAAATCAGCCTGGGACGAGTCGGAACTCCGAGTGAGGTTGCCGAAGCAGCCGTCTTTCTGGCATCCGAACACGCAGCTTACATAAGCGGATGTATCTTGTCGGTAGACGGCGCCTATGCCTGAAAAGATAAGGAGATAACCACTATGAACCAAGATCATGTGGAACGAGTCAAAAAATGCCTGGCCGAGGTTTGCGCGTTGGACGAAAAAGAAATTCGATCCGACAGCCGTTTGATCGACGATTTGGGAGCGGACTCTCTCGATTTGGTCGAATTAATGTATTTGCTGGAACAAGAGTTCTCGATTCAACTGGAAAAGAACGATTTGAGTTTGAGCACACAACTGGATATGCCCGAGCATGAAGTTCACCAAAATGAAGTACTGACCCCGAAAGCCCTTGCCGGACTTCGGGATCGCTTTCCTCACGCAATGGACCTTTTGGTGGAAGGAACCACTCGAGTCCAGCTTGCGCCTCTACTGACCGTCGGCGAAGTGGCTCGATCCGTTGAGCGGAAGCTCGCCAAATTAAAACAAGTTTCTGCATAGGAAAATCCCATGTCACACCCAAAACATTGTCTGGTTACCGGCGGGAGCGGTTCTATAGGCAGCGCCATATGCATTACACTCGCGCGCGCCGGAATGGATATTGCTTTTACTTACAACCAACGTGAAGAGCCGGCTAAAGAAATCGCAGATACCATCGAAACATTCGGAAGACGGTGTTTGCGAGGTCGGATCGATGGTCGAAACCGAGAATCGATCGAACAGTTCTGCGCCCTGGTAGAAAAGCATTTCGAAAGCATCGATGTGCTCATCAACAATCTCGGCGCCACCCAAGTGATGCCTTTTGCGCTCATTGAAGAAGAAGATTGGGACGAAATGATCGAGATCAATCTCAAAAGCATGTTTCTATTTACCAAGGCGGTCGTGAGGGGCATGATCCGAAGAAGAAAAGGCATCATTATCAATTTGGGCTCGATTGCGGGTCATAGATTATTGGAAGTCCCCGTTCATTATGCCACCGCCAAAGCCGGAGTGACCGGTTTTACCCTGTCATTGGCCAAAGAGCTGAGCCGCTATGGAATAAGAGTCAACGAAATCTGTCCCGGTCTGGTCGAGGGAGGCGTCGGATCGAATATTTCCGAACGCCAATTGGATCAATACAATCAGTATTGTTCTTTAGGCAGACCGGGGAAGCCCGAAGAAGTAGCCGAGCTGGTCTGTTTTTTGGCTTCCGCGCGAGCCGAATACATCAACGCACAGCAACTGGTGATAGACGGAGGTATATGATGACAAATGTACCTCACGATGTGTCGAGTGTGTTTTTATCCCTTTCTAAAGGAATCTGTCGCACCTGCAGGGAATTGGTTCAAGCTCGATACATCGCCAGCCAAGATCGTGTGTATCTGGAGCGCCTCTGCCCAAAACACGGAGCTTCCCGTGCGCTGGTGGCGGAAGACCTCGGTTGGTATCTGGGCGTCATGAAACAACTTCCCATCACAAACCCACCGATGCGCACCATACCGGAACGAAACACCTGTCCCACCGGATGCGGTCCTTGCGGATTTCACGCTCAAGCCTGTAGATTGCCGGTTTTTTCCGTTACCAACGCTTGTGATCTACGCTGCCCCATTTGTTTCACGTACAATCGCGCGGACAAGCTTTATTTCATGACACCCGATGAGTTCGATCGCCAAATCGATTGTGTGGTTTCTTTTACCTCGGGCGTGGATCTCATCAACATCACGGGCGGTGAACCCACCATGCACCCCCAATTGTTTGAATTGCTGAAAAGAGCCAAGCATGAAAAAATCGGCCGTATTACCCTAAATACCAACGGGCTCAACCTGGCGCGGGATCCCGATTTGGCCAAGCGCCTGGCGGATCTGGGCATTTATGTCGTGCTGTCCTTGGATACCTTCGACCCTCACACCAGCCTGCGGCTGCACGCTAGAGACATTACGAAAGAAAAGAAAAAGGCGCTCGAAACCCTATCACGCTTCGAGGTTCAAACCACGATTCTTACAGTGCTCATCAAAGACATCAATGAAGGCGAATTGCCATCCATTATCGATCTCGTGCTGGAAAACGATTTTGTCCGCAGTCTTACCATTCAGACCATGACATACACCGGGCAAGGGGGCGGCGGATTTTTCCCCAGGAATCACCTCAGCGTGGATGGCGTAGAACGCAGAATCCAACAAGCAAGCCGCGAGCGCATCAAGATGAACCACTTCATGCCGCTGCCCACCGCCCACCCTCTGTGCTATGGAGTATGCTACCTGTTGCAGGACAACCAAGGCACGGTGCATCCTTTCACCGATCTGGTCGATAAAGAAATATTGTATCGGCATTTGGGCGACGGCTATCTGCTGCGTCCATCGTATGAGCTGGAATCCGAGATAAAAAAATCCATCGATCGTATCTGGAGTCAAGCAGGTTCATCTTCCTTGCTTTCGGCCATCAAGGAAATGCTCAATCGCGTCTACCCTCGCGGCGAGACTCTGTCGGTATCCCAACGACAACAAAGAGCCGAAAAAATGCTTAAAACCATCTATGTGCACGCACACATGGATGAGGATACCTACGAAATCGGACGAGCCATGCGCTGTCCCGATCAAGTACCGGTCGAATCAAAAAAGCTTATCGGTGCGTGTAACTACAATCTTTTCCATCGAATGCATGACCAGCGTTTTTGGGTGAAATCATGAAACCGACGGGTAAAAAAGTCATCAAGGAAGACTCCGATTCTGCATCCACCTGCCTTTGCGCCACCCAGGCTCTGTGCAATATTTGCGGTCGAACGGTGGATGCTCAAATCAAAGTGGAGGATACCCGGGTTGTACTCGCCAAATGGTGTCTCGAGCACGGCCTAACCCAATCTCTTGTAAGCTCGGACGTCGATTGGTATTTAAAGTCACTTGCCTATGTCAAACCGGCCACCCAACCCTTGGAAAGAGCCCTGGACTCTTTTGAGGGTTGCCCGCAATCATGCGGATTGTGCCCCCAACACCAGCAACACACTTGCGTACCCATCTTGGAGATAACCGATCGATGCGATCTGGATTGCCCCATCTGCCTCACCTCGGGCCGTGTTCCAGGCGAACTCACGGTGGATCAAATCCGCTTCATCCTCGACAACCTGATCCGCTATGAAGGAAAAATCAACATGTTGACCCTCAGTGGCGGTGAACCGACCCAACACCCGGATTTTCTGGAAGTACTGGATGCATGTCGGCGGCCCGAAATCGGTTTAATCTCCGTATCGACCAATGGAGTTCATTTATCTCAAAACCAAGATCTCATCAAGGCGATCCGAGACCGGGAGGTGGTGATCTCGTTGCAGTACGACGGGGCCCGGGCCGCAACCTACCAAACGTTACGCGGCCGCTCGGCTTTAATCGAAAGCAAAAACCGCTTCATCGAAAAAGCCGTCCATCTCGACGCCAAGCTCTCGTTGACCGCAACCCTATGGAAAGAAACAGATCATACCGACATCGAGAACATTCTCCATCTATTGTTTACCAACGATTCCATCCTGAGTGTCATGTTTCAACCCCTGTCGGCAATACGCTTTGAACAAGATCCGATGGACCGGATCACCATCGCCGACGTGGTAAAGATTCTGGCGGGTTCGGCCCCTGAGATATTAAAAGAGTCGGATTTTTCACCCTTGCCATGCTCCCACCCAAGCTGTTTTGCCCTAACGTATTTATTGAAGCTCGAAAACGGGAGACTCTTGAGCCTGCCTTCCATCATCGACACCGATTCCTACCTCGACATCATCAAAAACCAAGCTCTGTTCGGAACCGACCTGGACACTCTCGTAAAGATCAAAGACACGCTCTATCAGTTGTGGTCTTCCGACGGTATGATCCCCGAGCGAGACAAAGTGCTTCGCATGATCAAGCGCCTGCTTTTAGACCTCAACCGTTTGGGACCTGAAAGCCCTCATAGCAAACTCATCAACCTTGGGACTCAAAATATCAAATCCATATTTGTGCACCATTTCATGGATAGAGCCAATTTTGACTTCTCCCGGGCGGTGAAGTGTTGCAACCATTATCCACAGGCCGATGGAAGATTGTTGCCGGCTTGTGTGAGAAACAACCTGTTATGCAGGATTTGACATGTGGCGATCGGCACGCAACTATCTCGCACATGCTATCTCCAGCCACCCGGGCGGATGGTATCCATTTTTATCTGTATACTACCTTACGTATGCTTGTGATTTTCGCTGTCCCTATTGTTGCGATGGCGGCAACACACCTTATTACCGCTTATCCACAAGCGTGCTTGCACCCAAGCAATCCATCCGGCTTTGTTCGATCATTCGGGGCTACACAGATTATCTGGTCATTACCGGGGGTGAACCTTTACAATATCCCGGTCTGGACGAGGTACTCGTCGGTCTATCCAAACTGAAATATGACGGTATCATTCTCACCACCAACGGTTACCACCTCGAAAGACATTTGGAAGTCCTCAATCAATCGGTCACCCATTTGGTCATATCGTTGGATACATTGGATGAATCCAAGGCAGATCGTTGGTACGGAAGAGGACCGGGCACGCTTCACACCATTTTAAAAAACATTGCTCGGGCCGCTCTGTTTCCAAAGAGAAAATTTGAAATCATTCTATGCTCGGTGGCCACTCCCCGCAACTTGTCAGACATCGAAAACGTATGGGCCTTTTGTAAAGAGCGCCGCTTAAGACTTGCCGTAAGCCCCCAACTGATCGGAGTAAAACCCAATCCGGAGCTGTTTTGCAATCCAACATACAAAAATTTATACAATCTACTCATATCCGAGAAAAAAAAAGGACAATCCATCAACGGAACCATCGGATACCTCGAGCACCTCAGAGATCTCAAGAAATTTTCCTGCAGGCCCAGCACGGTTTTGGCCGTATCTCCCCTGGGCGATGTATTTTATCCGTGCCTCGAACTGGGAAAAACGGCCGGTAATCTGCTCGACGAACCCGATCTGCACTCGATTCGCAGACACGGCATACAACGATTCGGTCAAGAGCCGATCTGCGACGACAATCGATGTCATTCTCCCTGCGCTTTGGAGTTTGCTCTGCTTCTCCAAAAACCGTCCGCCATGCTCCACGAAGCCATATTCCAAATAAAAAAGTTTTGGAGTCACAGGAGACAAGTACCATGACCGTACACTTCCAAAATTATCGGGGATTGATTAAGGTTGGATGGATTGTAGTGATTCCGGCCTGGCTGGTCGTTCTATTCGCGTCTGCGTGTACCAACCCCACAGATTGGCTTATCGGTGTACAGAGTATTTCGCCGAAAGATCTGCACGCTTGGTTACAAAATGAATCTCCACCGGTCATCTTGGACATGAGCTCAAAAGAGGCATTCAGGCAGCATCATATCCCCGGGGCCCGCCGAGTCGAACCAAAATCCCTGGATGAAACCATCGAGAGCCTGGGCATCGACTGCGCCGATAGCTTGGTTTTTGTCTGTCAACACGGACAATCCTCCATCTTGGCCGCAGCCACGGCTCGAGGGCACGGGTTTCATAAGGTTTACAGTCTCTCAGGCGGCACCCTCGGCTGGATACAAGCCGGTTTTCAAACAGTGCAGGGCGCCGTAGGAAAGGAGATCGAACCGGCATCCAAAAATCCCACAGTCGTCCTAAAGCGCTTCGAACAAGCAATCTCATTAATATCCGGTTTGGTGATCAAACCCATCTACATGTTGCTTACCCTCATCTTGATTGCATATTTATCTCGGCAGAAAGAAAAATCCCTGGATCTGACATTGATACGCCTGGGTTTATGGGGGTTTTTCACCGGTGAAGCACTTTGCGCGCTCAACTACATATATTTTTCCGGAAACAATTTTCCCCTGGAAACGCTACATGGAATGGGTATGGTCGTGATGGGAGCCTTGGTGTTTCGAGGATTATTTTGGATGTTGGACAATCGGATGCTAGGCTATTCTTCCTTACAAAAAAGCTGTTCCCTCAAGCGGTTTTGCAAACGATGCTGGAAACAGGACGACGTCTTGTGTTTGATTCAAAAGATCTTAGTTTTTACAACTCCATCTTTGGCCATAGTTTCATTGATGCCGTATACCGCTCCCTTGCGATCTCATTATTCGGTCTCATTGGTTTTTGATACACCGGTAGTATTTTCTTACACTCTGGATCTTCAACTCATTGAATTACGGATGTATCCCTTGATCGCTTTTTTCCTGTTATCGGCTTCATCGATTTTGAGTTGGAGATCTTTTAGAAACCATCACTCCCGCCTGCTGTATCTTTTTTCCGCCGGACTGGGATGTATCACGTTTTCATGGTTCCGCCTGTTTCTTCTCGAAACTTACCGCAGCGCACCGATTTGGGCGGATTTTTGGGAGGAAGTCACCGAATTTATTTTTATCTTCGGTCTCGGCCTTTGGTTGTATCACCACCGCAGTGTATTCAATCTTCCAGATATTGACTTGAGGTCGAGAGATAAAATAACCCCGACAAACCAATGAGGTGAACGTCTTGTTTGGAACCGATTATATCAAAGTATCAGGATTGCTCATGCGCATCGCCGGTATTCTAAAACTTTCCACTCGAAATAAACCATACTGCGAGCACCGTGATCTACATACCCCCCAAGGCATGTTGTTCGATTGGTACGAGCCGTCACATGCGACCGCCACCCCAGCCATTGCGCTGCCAGGTGTCACTGTCAACTCGAAAGACGATCCCCGCCTGCAATACTTCGCCCGGTGTCTGGCCGCCTCTGGGATCCCCTGCCTGGCTCCCCGGATACACGGCCTGGCCGAGTGCGATTTGCAGCCTGCAGATATTCTCGAGCTGGTCGATTTCATCGACCAACAATCCAACGGCCAAAGACTCGGCTTGATCGGATTCAGTTACGGTGCAAGCTATGCCTTACTGGCGGCCGCTCATCCCAAGGTAGCTTCAAAAATAGGCTATGTCCTATCGTTTGGAGCTTATCACAACTTGGACGATCTATTCTCCACCTACGTGACAAAAAAGGCTTCACTACACCACATCGATCCGGAAAGCAGCGATTGGATCTATCTTCATCTCGTTTTGGCATACCGCCATAGAAAGAAACTCGAGCTTTCAGATCAAACCGTACAATTAGTATATCGATTGCTCCAAACCTACTGCCATACTTCCAACCTACAGGACAAGCGGGCATTCTACCAAAGCCACCTCCGACAATTGGATCTGGTGCAACTCGAAAAAGAAAGCCGGGATGCCTTCATCCACTCAAGCTTATCTCCGGCCGGGCGACTGCACGGCTTGCGCTGCCCGATCGGCTTACTTCATGATCCAAACGATGGTTTGATACCGGCCGATCATGCCCAAGCCTTGCAAAAAGAACTCTCAACCCACGGCATTCGCCATCAAATACTCATTACCCCGCTGTTGAGCCATGTCGATGTCTCAGGCATGCGCAGATTTATAGATACACTCGCGATAATGAAAATCTTTCTACTACTGGTGCGACGATCTAAAAACCGGGAGATCAACCCATGATCGCAACGACTTGTTTGGAGGGCTACAAAATGGCCCGCTATGCCGCCTCTTTTCTAAAAAGGGAGCTCGTACATGTCAACCTGCAGATACACTACGCCTGCAACTTCAAATGCCGTATATGCGATTTTTGGCATAATTCCTATCAAACCAAGCCAGGCTTGTCTGTGGAACAGGTCGAAGTGCTGTCGGATAAACTCTCTCAGATCGGACCCCAAATCATTTCCATCGGAGGCGGTGAGCCGCTACTCCATCCCGACATCGAAAAGATCGTCCATGTTTTGGCGCAAAAACATTTTCCGGTCATGATCTGCAACGGTTGGTTCGTAACACCCCAGAAAGCCCGGCGACTTTTTGAAGCGGGGTTGTACGAAATCAGCGTATCGGTCGATTATGCCGATCCTCAAAAACATGATCGGCAAAGAGGCGTCTTGGACGCATACCTCAGAGCCATCAACGCACTCGAAACCTTACATCAAAACCGCACCCGTTCGAGCCAACGGGTACACATGATATCGGTGATCATGGATGACAACCTCCAAGAGATCGAGCCCCTGATACAACTCTGCGCGAAAATGGGAATCACTTACCTGGTAACCCTTTACTCCAATGTCCGAGGCACCAAGACAAAGCAGGCCTTTGATCTTTCGATCGCCGACAAACTCATGGCTCTTAGAAAACAGTATCCGAATTTCGTGGCTTTGCAGGGTTATCTCAGGAAATTCGATCAAGCGATATTTCGGAAAGATGCGGGCTTGTGCCGGGCGGGAAAAAATCTGTGCAATATCGATAGTCAAGGAGATGTCTCGCTTTGTATCGACAGAGTTGCCGATACCCTCGGCAATCTTCTTCGTGAAGATATGCAAACCATACGTAAAAAGCTTATTCTAAAATATCACCAAAACACTTGCCGATCTTGCTGGACCTCGTGCAGGGGCTCGATTGAGACCCTGATGTATGGAGGCGGTTGGTTGAACAACCTGCAGGATTACTATCAAATGGCAAAACCCATACCGCTGCATTCACATTTTTCATGAATCATTCGAGGCGACATCAAACTACCCGAGTAGGCACGTCGCACAATCGACGATCCATTCCGAAAACGCGGCGGATCCAAGCAACATGATCGGGCAAACAATGATCCCAAAACCCACATCTAGCACTTTATGTCATGATCGGTCTCGGGGAATCCAGTTACAAGCGCTTGTTGGGTTTCGGCATGCCGACTGTGATATGCTTGATGCTGGCAGGCGAGTTGAAAAGAGAGTAAAGTCGTATAAGCAAGGCAGGTATGATTTTGTTCATCGATATTTGAGCGGGAATGTTCTATAGATAGCCGGATGAAACCGACCCTTGAACCCATCAAGCGATATCTTGGAAAACATGCCGAGCATTGCCCCGAATATTCAAGCCTCGCCCCACCCAGTGACTCTCTCAAGCTGTGTGTCGTCATCCCCGCAACCGGCGAAAGAGATAGGATCCAAACCGTATTGGATTCCTTGCAGCTAGGCTCCACCCGGCTCTCGGAAGCCGAAGTCATCGTCGTGGTCAACAATGCCCGGGACGCACCTGGGCAACGATTGCATGAAAACCTGGCTACCATCCAAGATCTCAAGAATTACAAAGCATTAATACGCATACTACCCATCGACCGCTCGTCTTTCGGCAAAGCCTACCCGGCATCGACGGCCGGGGTCGGCGCGGCCCGGCGCACCGGAATGGATTTGGCGCTTCGACGCCTTGTGCAAGTCGGAAATATTGAAAACGGCGCGATTGCCTGCTTGGACGCCGACTCACCTACATCCTCAGGGTATATCGACACCCTGCTTAGCCTGTTTGCAACCACCGAGCAACCGTTTGCCGCGGTATGCCGCTACCACCATCCCATCCCAACCGATGATCGGCAGGCTCGTTCTATCATCGCATATGAGTTGTGGCTGCGATACCTGGAGCTATGCATGCGCCTGTGCGCTGCGGAGTATGCGGTTTCCGCCATCGGTTCCTGCCTGGTCGTCTCGGTACTGGGGTACGCCCGGAGTGACGGCATGCCCAGACGCAAGGCTGGAGAAGATTTTCACTTTTTACAAAAAATCATCAAGGTGCGCGCGCGTCGGCGAATCGTTCCCCATATAGATGCAACCGTCTTTCCTTCGTCGCGGGTCTCCGATCGGGTACCTTTCGGCACCGGCCATGCCATGCACCGCTGCGCACAGGTTGGTCCCGACCGATATCTTTTTGTCGAACCTCCGCTGGCTTTCATGCAACTTCGACATTTTTTCAAGGCATTGCCCGATTGGTACCACAACCCCAATGCACCCATACCCGGATTGAGCAATACGTTGCACGCATTTCTCGAGTCCAAAAATGCTTATCGGACCTTCGAACGGCTGCGTGTCAATGCACCCAATCCGGAAAATTTCGTACTCTCCATAAAAAACTGGCTTGGAAGCTTACAGCTTATTCGTTACGCACGCTACTTACGCTCTTGCCGCGAAGGAGTCTGGATAGGCAGAGCGATAATGCAAATTCTAAAAGAATTACAATTAAATACCAAATGTATTGACCCATCCTGGCAGGGCATCGATACCGAAGACAGGCACACGGAAACTCTGCACGCTTGGCTGGTTGCATTGCGCAACATCCAGGAATATACTTGCCTCCAAATGGAGTACAAAGGTATGTAAAGCGCATGACCAAACCTCTTCCAGAAAAAAAACGACGCGGGCAGATTCTCAAGGCGGCTCGAAAATGCTTCATCAAGAAGGGGTATTTTCTCACCCGCATGGACGATATCGCCAAAGCGGCAGGTCTGAGCAAGGGAGGTTTGTATTTTCATTTCAAAGGCAAACACCAGATATTCGAAGCACTGGTCAGGCGCGAGTATGAAGAGTCCACCACCTTTCTCAAAAAAATGTCCAAACAACCGGGATCATACCGGGATCTTTTCGAGATGATCGCCAGACATTATTTAGAACACTTCAGCACCCGCCCGGACAGTACCCGTTTTTTCATGGTCATGGGAGAGATGGCCGGACGGGACAAACCCATCCGCGACATGTTGGCCAATATCCAAAACGACTACACCGAGGTGGTTGCCCAAATCATACAAGCCGGTATCGACGCAGGCGCACTCAAACCCGTAGATCCTGTTATCACGGCGATTTTGCTCAAAGGTATCATCGATGCCATGGAGGCGAACTTTGCAATCGGTATTGAAATGAATGTAGAGAATATCATGACATCCGGTATGGAAATCATCATGAACGGACTGCTCAAACCATAGGATACCTTGTCAAACAACCCGAATAAACCATCAGGATCCAGGTGAGGAAATCATGAAGATCGCGCTCGTCCAGATCAACACCACAGTTGGTGATCTGGAAGGAAACATACAAAAAATCATGACCACCTACCAACAGTCCGCCGACCAAGGCGCCGGTCTCGTCATCTACCCCGAGATGGCAGTCACCGGCTACCCCCCGCTTGATCTCCTCAACAGAAAGAGTTTCATCAAGCAAGCCCAGAAAGCCACCAATCGACTGGCCCAGTCGATGAGGGGCCCGACCTGTATCTTCGGATGTGTGCTCGAAAATCCCAACCCAAAAGGACGTTCGCTGCATAATGCCGCCGTGGTAGCTTCAGGCGGAAAAATTCAGTCGATACATACCAAATCCAATCTTCCAACCTACGACATATTCAGCGAAGATCGGTATTTCGAACCCGCCGCCTATCGATCACCGGCCAAGATCGCCAACCTCAGCGTCGGTATTACCGTATGTGAAGACATCTGGCCGGGGCCGGATGACGATTCATCACGATACCATATCGATCCGATCGCAGATCTGACCAAGCAAGGCATGGACATATTGGTCAATCTTTCTGCTTCGCCCTATAACAAAGACAAGATCCAAACCCGGGAGAAGTTGCTCCGCCGAATCGCCGATCAAACCGGCATACCCGTGTTTCTCGCCAACATGGTGGGAGGCAACGACAGCGTGTTGTTCGATGGTACGAGCTTGGCGGTATTTCCAAAAACCGGGGTCATCGCCCAAGCCAAATCATTTGAGGAAGACATCGTATTTGTCTCACTGGAAAATCAACCCGGACAAATTCACTCAAACACGACCAGCTTCGAAGATGAGATCTACCGGGCCCTCTGTATGGGGCTTCGGGATTACACCTACAAATGTGGATTCAAACAGGCTGTCCTGGGCCTGAGCGGGGGTATCGATTCGGCGGTCTGCGCCGTTTTGGCCGCTGAAGCACTGGGACCGGAAAACCTATGGGCGCTGAGCATGCCTTCTTGCTATTCGTCACCCGGAAGTTACCTAGACGCCGATCGCCTTGCAAAAAACTTG
Organism: Myxococcota bacterium; assembly: GCA_041560255.1. Taxonomy (GTDB): domain Bacteria; phylum Myxococcota; class B64-G9; order B64-G9; family B64-G9; genus JBFFBT01. The sequence goes on from JBFFBT010000068.1 coordinate 18,778, forward strand.
GGTATCCGGTTTGTAAGCGTTCCCATTCACCCATCCCTGAATGCCTACCACGAATCCCTAAATCCTCATTTGGGCGAGATCCATGGAAGTTTGACCGAAGAAAACATCCAGGCCCGTATCCGGGGAAATTTACTCATGGCGTTTTCCAATCACAACCATCTTCTCACTCTGGCCACCGGCAACAAGAGCGAACTGGCGGTGGGATATTGCACGCTGTATGGCGATATGGTGGGAGGAATTGCACCCATCGGTGATCTGACCAAAACCCAGGTATATCGTTTGGCCGCCCACATTAATCGCAAGCGAGAAATCATACCCAAAGAAATCATCAAAAAACCTCCCAGCGCCGAGTTACATCCCGGACAAGTCGATCAAGATTCGCTGCCGCCCTACGATGTTCTCGACACCATCGTCGAGCTGTACGTAGAAGAGGGTCTCGACCAACTACAGATCGCCGAACTCGGATACAACCTAGACACGGTACAAAATATCATCCGAATGGTAGAACATTCGGAATACAAACGTCGCCAAGCCGCTATCGTATTGAGGGTCAACCGACATGCCTTCGGTTTGGGCCGACAGATACCCATCGCACGAGCCATTTCTTTCGAGCCGCAACCATGATCCAAAAGGATCGCTATTGTTCCTTGAGCATCGGTCCGGAAGCAGACGGCTTGAGGCTCGATGTTTTTCTGGCGCAAAGCTTTTCACGCAGCCGAGCGTCGGTGCACCGACGCCTCGCAGGCCAGGTCCTCGATGCTTTCGGCGTGGCGCTCAAATGGTCTCATCGCGTAAAACATCGGCAAACCATCCGGGTCAAAAAGCTTTGCACCCCGGAACCCTGCGTGAAAGTAAGTTATAAAATTCTTTTCGAGGACGAATGGATTCTGGCGGTTGACAAGGGACCCGGCGCGCCGGTGCATCCTTCCCGCAGTTGGAAAAACCATACCATTTTATCTCATCTCATCAAGGATACCGGCCAACAAAATCTCAAACCGGTCCACCGACTGGACCGTGATACCAGCGGCGTTTTGGTGTTTGCAAAAACAGCCGCCGCGGTCCGCGCCCTGATGGATCAATTTCGCACCGGCAAGGTACAAAAACGATATCTGGCCATCATCGAGGGAAGCCGGATAGAATCACGCTTTACTGTCGATGCACCCATAGGTAAAGACTCGGATTTTCCCATCTCATGCCGCATGCGGATAGACAGGATATCAGGTTTGAAATCCATCACCAAATTCGAGGTCATTTCTTGCGGCAACCGAAAAACTCTGCTGTCTGCTCGTCCGGTCACCGGCCGGCAACACCAAATACGGGTTCACCTTGCACACCTACAACGCCCGATCATCGGCGACAAGCTCTACCGAGATAATGGAAAGCCCTATTTGGCCATGTTGCAGGATAGGCTTACCGGTCAGGACATCGAAAGACTCGGCCACACCCGTCAAGCCTTACATGCAGCCTCCATTCACTTCACCCATCCGGATACCGGCCGAGAAATGCTTTTTGAGGCGCCTTTTCCTGAAGATCTCAAAAACTTGATGTAATTACAGCAGCTCAAGAGGCACTACCCTCCGAACGGCATCGTTGTAATCGATTGAGGGTATTGACTTAGAATAGACCCTGATCGCGGCATTCCTCATAGCCTTTTTCAATCCTATCCAACAAGCTTTGGCGTTCTTTTTCAGTCAGAAAACAGGAATATACCGCATTTCTCTCCAATCGCAACAGATCATCCAGCTCGTAACCCCAGCGGGTTATCGCCAAATCGTACTCATCATTGATGGTAGAATTTTGTATGGTTGGATGATTGGCGTTGAGCGTGACCCTTACACCGGCCTGATCGAGTCTCGGTAACGGATGGGATTGCACATCGTCAACCAGTCCGTTTTGGTAGTCGCTAATCGGACATAAGACCAAGGCCGCGTTGCGGTTGACCAGAAATCGCACTACCTGTTCGTCCTCGGAACCCGGCAAACCATGACCTATCCGATGGGCCCCAAGCCCATCAACCATCAAAACCACTTGATGTGCATCCGAACACATGTTCATGTGAACCGCGACTCCCAACACACCCGTGTCGTTGGCGCGATTGACGATCTTTCCGTATTCGTTGTACATACGATGTCTTTCATCCTCGGGAAGGTCAATACCCGCAAGCCCCAGGGGCGAAAGCCGCGCTGCCAGATCAATGGCCTGTTTCCATATTTGCTCGTCAAAATACTCGCGGGAGAACGAAACGATGAGTCGAACTCCAATCCCACATTCCTGAGCCGCTTCACATCCAGCCTCCGCCACAGCCTCCATCACCCCCAAGAGCTGCAATCCGTTTCGAAAAATGAGCTTTTGGGGATCGAAGGTAAGCTCCAAATGAACGATGCCTTCGGATGCTGCGTCGATGATGGTCTCTTGAGCAATCCGTTCAATCCGGCTGTACGAGCCGAAACAAGCCAATCTCAATTTCTCCAGTACTTTCTCGAAATCTCCGATTTCCTGCCTGTTTCTGTGGATTGGATTCTCATTGGATTCCAACCAGGAAAGAGGCACATCCAGGTTTGACTTTCTAATACTTTCCAACAATGTGGACAATCGGACGGATCCCTCGAGGTGTCGATGAAGCTCTACCTTCGGCAATCCTCTAATGATCGCAAGTCTTTCATCTCTTTGCAAATCGAACACTCCTTCCTTCTTTTATTTTCTCATTCTGAAGCCCTATTGGTCAAGTCGATGTTACCGGGATATTGCATATGAATCACGTAATAGATAATAAAATCAACGCTTTATCCGCTTCTATCAATTGGATGTTCGATATCGATGAGGCCAGATCGAAGCTCGCCCGCGCGTACCCCGAAGTGGTCGGTTCTTCCTGAATGGGCAAGTAGATATATGCTAGAAACAGACAATATCAAACGAGCTTGA
>JBFFBT010000069.1:0-21603 GCA_041560255.1 Myxococcota bacterium
CCTGGGTAAAAGAAAAACAGCTATTGCGCGTTATCGGTTGATAGGTGTAAGAGATCCGATCTTCAGAGAATATTTTTTCTATCTCACCAACATCCCGCAAGACAAACTTTCTGCAAGCGAAATAGCTCAGACCTATGCCGCGCGTTGGTGGGTGGAGTTGCTTTTCAAGGAAATGAAGCAATCCTACAGATTGGAACAGATGCCCAGCAGAAAACAGCATATTGTCGAAAGTCTTTTGTATGCGAGTATATTGACTTTGATTGTTAGTCGACGTATTATGCAAGTAATACGTAAAAAGCTTAGTGAAAATAACAGACGTCTTAGTGAACAGAGATTTGCTTTTGTAATATCTGCTGTGGCTATACAAATGCTTATCATAATGGTTCAACGTTCCATTCATACAAAAATGATGTTGTGTCATGTAAGTGCAACTATTTTGAAAGAAGTGGTTGATCCAAACGCTTCTAGACATGGCTTGATTCAAAGTGTCGAAACTCGTACTCATTGCTATAATGCTCAAAGGTGCTCTAAATATGGATTATAACTCATTTATATTACTACTAACCGATCACGGATGCTGAAGTAAGGCGTTGTAAAACATATTGAAAGAATACCAACGTATATTTTTTGAGAGAAAAAAGAAAGGAGCATCGATGGCAAGGCCAAGGATTGTAGCAATTTGTCAAGAGCTTAGACCGTCCAGGATTGCAACAGCTTACGATCGAGACCAAGGCTGTACAAAGGCAGCTGCAGATAGAGAGTGAATAAAAAGAAAACAAACTGTCAGGAAACATAGAGAACCCCCTCTCTGCCTATAAAGAAGACAACTGGAAAATGCTAGATTGAAAATCTCAAATGTGTCAAGAAAAAAATCAAAAAGAAGAAAAGCTATATTGTCAATAGACAAATAAGTAATTATTGAAGAATATATGCTCTGTCAGACTGCAGCCAGCCTTTTTTTCCGTCGGAGAGTCGTATTTTGAGCCAGTTGTTTTCTTGTTGCAGGAGCTCGGCTTCGGTTCCTTCGTGCAATTCGAACAGAACGGTCGATTTTTGGTTGGTCGATGAGTGGATCTTGGCGCTTTTGTCGGTGATGACGACGATTCGTTCGGGGAAAAATGTGTGGGTTGCAACCGATCCGCCTGCGGCCAACAGTACAATCAAAAGGGTCATGACGACCCAGCGAAAGATTTCGGATTCTCTCCGGTACAGGCGGATCGTCATACCGGTCCAAAACAACAGGCCGGCTGCTCCCAGTACCAGGTACAGCTCTCTCAGGCTCAGGGAGTAGTGCCAGAAAAATAGTGTTTTGGTCAGGGTCGAAGGTTTGATGGGCTCTACCGCGTCCTTGATGCTTTTTCTGGCGAACTGAAGGTTGGTCCGCACGTCTTGATCTCTGGGCATGAGGCGGGCGCTTTTCAGGTAGGCCGCGATGCTTCGGCCCAAGCGGCCTTCTCGAAGCAGGCTGTTGCCCAGATTGTAGTAGATGTGCCCATTTTCAAGCCCGCTTTCTAGAAGCTGGGTGTACAACCTGATCGCCCGGCCATGGTCGCCTTGTTGATAGGCTTCGTTGGCGTTATGCAGGATCTTGGGATGTTGATCCGTTGTGACGGGCTGCGACCGGGGGTTGTCCGCGGGCTCGGCTGCAACCAATCGGGTGGAGCCGGAAATTGTGATCACGAGAATACATGCTATGGATTTGATTGTCGGCATCAGGATCGAACCACCGTTTTGGAGATTTCTTTGGATAAAGTCTGAAGAATATGATCAATGCGTTTGTCAAGTTGTACGGGATTGATTTCGTTGTTTTGGTTGGAAGCATACAAGGTGCTCTCGAGCGTTTTGAGAAGATCGTGGACTTCGGAGACGATCTCTTTTCTAAGGTTCAGGCGGTTGAGTAGCTCTGCGGATTCGGCGGCGGTCATGGCGGTTCCCTCGGTGTTGAGCATGTCTCCCAGATACTCGCGCAGCAGTCGAGAGGCAGACTCGACAAGCTCTCTCTTTTGGTGATCGGGGTTGAGGGCTCGAAGCTCTTTGAGTCGGGATTTTGCTTTGGTCAATGCAGATTTGCGTCTTCTCAGCGCGATATCCCCGGCGAGTGCTGCTTTTCTTTTTCGAGTCAGTAAAAGTGCGATGTGTAGAAGTCCCGGAAGTACAAATCCGCCCAGTCCGAAAGACTTGGTTGCGGCTGTGCTGCTTTGGGGCTCGAGTGATGCGAGCCCCTCATGGGGAGGCAGGAGATCTTCGCCCAGGATTTTCACGGCCACTTTTCCATTGCTTGGGGAGATCATCTCTGTAAGCTTGAGCTCTTCTGTCCCACTCGAGGGCAGCACCTCGAGATCAAAAGGCGGCGTTTGCGCGGTTTCGTATCTTTCGGAGACGGGATTGAAATACACGAGCCGTGCGCCCGGGATTTGGAGCCGGCCTTCTTTCAGAGCCACCAGGGCTTTTTTAAATGTCCGGTGTCCGGATAGGTTGTCGGACAGAGGGTTGACCTTTCCGGTGGGCTTATCCGGATAGACCTTGAAATGCTCGAGGTTGGATACAATCGGCTCGGGGATGGCCTGGACATTGCCGGTCCCGCGCACGGTCAAGGTCAGGGTTGTGGATTCTCCGACCTGCATCTGTTTTTTGCTCATATCTCCGGTCAGAGAAAAGCTTCCGACCAACCCTGAGAAATCCTCGGGTTTGTCGGGAAGATCGCGTACATTGATGGTCAGGGGCTTTGAGCTGAGCACGCGGGGTTCGAGCTTGTAGTTACCCATGAGTTCGTCCAGGGGGCTTGAGAAAAAATCGTCAAACGGAGAGCGTCTTCGCCGTTGCCGGGAATCTTTGACCGGTATCTTACAATGAAGTTTGGTGGGTTGAATCGAAAGAGTGCCTGCCTGTTGGGGAAAGAGAATTTTTTTAATCTCCGTCACAACATATCTGCTGCCGTGTCGAACGGTTTCATAACTGTGTTGTTGACCCAGATCATCTGTCAGGAATCCATGAAAATCCGGCCATTCGGGTCTCGCTTCGCCGACGTTGATTCGCTGGTAAAATCGAAATGTATACACCAAACCTTCGTATCTGAACAGATCGTGCTTGGAAAGGGTCGCGGTAATGAAAGCATCGTCATTGTTTTGGGGTTTGGTTGCAGGCTGGTCGGCCGGAAGAATTTTTACGCGAATAGGATCTGTGGTATAGGTTTTACCTCCGATTTCCAGGCTGATTTCGCCGATGGTGAAAATACCCGCTTGTTTGGCCAGCAGTACATATCTGTGGTTGACCGATAGATTGCTGCGGCCATTGATGATTTGCATGCTGGTTGAGGTGCCCGCAGAGTAGACCTCGAAGTCATCCAAAGGCGGAAGATTGGGAGCAGTGGTCTGTTGGGCGCCTTCCACGCTGATGGTCAGCATCAATTGATCTCCCAACTGAGCTTCGGTTCGATCCAGGCCGGCAGACAGTTGGACGGCGGAAGCACTGGGTGCGGTAAACAACAGGATGAATAGGGGAAAGGTATGTCCAGTACGCAGCATAACTTACCAATCCTTGGCCGGACGTGCGCGGGAGCCGAGTTTGGCTCTTTGCTTTTCGAGGTGTTTTTTTCGGTCTTCCGAAAGTGCTTGGAGGTAGCGTTCGGCTTCTTCCGGGGTCATGGGTTGCATTTTGGCCTGGGCGCCGCCGGTTGCCGGTTGGTCGTCTTTTTTCTCATCTTTCTCATCCCGTCCGGGTTCGGCTTGAGCGGCTTGCTCTGGTTGTTGCGGTGGTTCGTCTGGTTCGTTCCGGTCGGGTTGGGGTTCTTGGGGTTGATTTTGTTGCTCGTTGGTTGGTTGCTCGGATTGGTTTTTGTCCGACTGCGGTTGTTGCTCGGGTTGGTTTTCATCGGGTTGCTTTTGTTGTTCGGGTGGTTTACGATCGCATTGTTGGTTGGGTTGCTTTTTTTGTTCTGCTTGTCTTTTTTGGTCTTCTTCGTGTCTTCTGCGGATCTCGTCACGTACGAATTCCAAGTTGAACTTGGTGTCTTCGTCGTTGGGATCGATTTCGAGAGAGCGCTTGTACCAGTCGATGGCCTCGTCCAATTTTCCCAGCCGAAAAGCCGTGTTGCCCAGGTTGTAGGTTGCCTGTTGCCGAATGCCGTCATCGCCCAGAAGCAGGGCCTGATTGAAGGCCTTTTCGGCTTCCGGGTAGTTTTTCATTTGGTAGTGGGCACTGCCCAGGTTGAGGAACAAGCGTGGATTGGTGGGGTGCTCCACCTGTTGATCCACGAAACCTTCCAGGGCTTTGTCATACCTGCCTTTTTGGTAGGCCTTTATCGGATCCTCGAGCCCCTCTTTTCCCATGGCCAGCGCCGGAAGTGTCATGAGCAACAACACAAACTTATTATGCATGCCTGTTCCTCCGTCTGTCCTGCAGCAAAGGCTCCAATGCCAACATGAGCAACGCCAAACCCAGCAACCATTGAAATCGATGCTCATAGCGTTTTCGCCGGCTGGATTCGAGCTCTCGTTCTTGCAGGCTTGCTTTGATGCCTTGAGTGTATATATTTTCAAGATCCATATCGCCGCTGACTGAACGCACATATTTCCCACCGGTGGTCAATGCGATTTTTTGCAGCGTGGGTTCATCCATTTTAGAATAAATGATCTCCCCGCGGTTGTCCTTTCGAAATCCACCATCAGGATTGGGAATCGGGGCCCCTTGAGGTTTGCCGATACCGATGGTAAACACACGGATCCCCATTTTTTGGGCTTCCTCGGCCGCCGTCATCGCTTGGCCGCTGTGATCTTCTCCGTCGGTAATCAGGATCACCGCCCGAGAGTCACCTTTTCCGCTCTCGAAGGCCGAGGTCGAAGCTCTCAAGGCGTCGGCGATGGCGGTTCCCTTGATGGGGATGATGTCGGTATCGATGTCATTGAGGAAAAGCATTGCCGCCGAATAATCCAGAGTCAAGGGGCATTCGAGAAAAGCCGCCCCTGCGAAAGCAACCAAAGCTATGCGGTCACCGTCCAAAAGGTTGATCAAATCCGAGATCTCGCGTTTGGCCCTCTCCAGGCGGGAAAGCTCATCTCCCGTACCGGCGTCCTTTGCCAACATGGAATCGGAAACATCCAAGGCGACCACCAGATCGACCCCCTGTCTTTGTACGTCTTCCCAGTGATATCCCCATTTTATTTGAACCAACGCAAGCACCAAAAAAAGCAGTCCGCCGAGAACCAGGGCGGTTTTGAGCCTTTGGCGGGGAACACTGACATCTGCAGTGATGCGGGCCAGAAGTTGATGAGAAGCAAAGCGCTGCAGAAGTCTGCGTTTTGTGCGTCCGACATATATTTGAAAAACCACTGCCGCCGCCACCACCCACAGCAACCAAAAGTATTCGGGTGCACCGAGTTTCATGGAATTTTCCTCAAGCGGGTTCCCAACAGGACCAATTCGAGCAGCAACAATCCCAAGGCGGGAAACACGAAGAAACCAAATTTCTCGTCGTATTCCAAATATGTTTTGACTTCGATTTCGGTCTTCTCCAGCTTATCGATGGTCTCGTAAATTTTTTGTAACGATTCTGCGTCCTCGGCTCGATAATACTCGCCTCCGGTGAGGCGGGCTACCTCTTTCAAGGTATCTTCGTCCAAATCCACATCTTGGTAATCGATTTGTTTGCCGAAGAAACCTCTGTCGACAATAAAGGGCGCCTTGCCGCGGGTGCCCACACCGATTGTATATATTTTGATACCGAATGTCGATGCCACTTCGGCCGCCTTGCGTGGATTGAGGGTTCCGCTGTTGTTGCGTCCGTCGGTAAGCAACAAAATCAGCTTGCTTTTGGCTTTTGATTTGGTCAGACGTTTCACGGCGGTTCCGATGGCCGATCCTATTGCGGTCGAGTCGCCGGCCATGCCGATCTCGGCGCGTTTGAGAAGCGTCGTAAGCACGCCGTGATCCAAGGTCAAAGGGCACTGCGTGTATGCGTCCAGTCCGAAAACCACCAAGCCGATTTGATCGTTTTCACGGTTTTTCACAAACATTTCAACAACCCGTTTGGCTGCCTCGAGTCGGTTTGCGCGGTGTTGAATGCTTACGTCGGGTTCCATGTCGAGGGCCTGCATACTGCCGGAAGTGTCCAAAACCAGGATGATGTCTATACCTTCGGTTTTTACCTTGGTATGCTTTCGACCGGTCTGCGGGCGGGCCATGCCGAGTATGAGTAACGCGATGATTAAAATGCGAAACAAGACGACGATCTTTCGCAGGTGTATGCGATATGGAACCGGAAGTTTCCGGGTCCGCTGAACTTGGGAAAAGTGCACCGCCGAGCGTTTTCGGTACATGACCGATATCACGGTTGCGAATGACCAGATAAGAAAGATTGGACCCAATATCCATAACAACCACAAATCCTCGAAATGCATGGTTAGGCGGCCCTCCTGTCATTATGCTCATCGGGTTGAGGTGTTTCGGGTGTTGTCAGCTCGATGTAACGTACGGCTTGATCATAGCAGGTCTGGATTTGGGTTTCGGTCGGTTTCAGTTCGGCGAATTTGACCATATCGGTATGTTGTAGAAAATCTTTGAGCAAACGGTGTGGTTCTTCGGTAAGCTCGGTTATGGAAACCGCTCGGGAGAGAATTTCATTCGTGGTCAGATCGGTCGCATTGAGGCTGAAGCGTCTTTCGGTATACTGGCGGACGATTTCGCTGATAAGAAAATAAAAGCGCCGGACGGATTCGGGATCATCGAGATTCAGGTTTCTCAATGCGTCGAGCGCCTCGAGGGCTGTCTGATGAGGAGGGGCTTCAGGGGTCGTCTGATCCATTTTTCTACGTTGCTTGAGCCAAATGAACAAGCCGGCCGCCAAAAGAATCGCCGCAGCGCCGATTGCCGACCAGAAATAGATATTGTCATCCAAGTCCGGTTCTTTCAATGCTTTGATTTCCCGGATGTCTGTAGCGCTTCCGTCCTTGGGTAGCACGGACTTCACCTCGAGAAATATCCGAGAAGTGCTCAAGGCAACCGGTTCTTCTTGCGGAGTTTGCGTATCGTCGGACTTCTGGGGAAGATAACTGGCTCGAACTTCCGGGAGAACGTAACTGCCCACCAGATCGGCCCGAAGTTTGTATATCCTGCGCTCTGTGACTCGATCGGCGTTCGTCTCGGGCGGCGGTCTGCGAGAGTCGACGATACGCAGGCCTGCAATCTCGGCGCCCGGCTCGGATAGCTCTACCGCAATGTCCTTGTGCCGATCAATCTCAATCGTATAGGTGAGCTCGTCGCCCGTGGTGGCGACCGCTTTATCCAGAAACGCCCGAAGCTCCACCGGGCCTCGGGGATCTTCGGCTTGTGGAGGCGGGGTTTTTTCGCAGCTGCAAGCAGCCATACAAATCGAGATGATCCAGAATATTGGTTGATGAAGAGTCGGTTTCACTTTGGATCCATGGTTTTTGGGTCTGAAGTTTCAGCCATTTTCTCAGGGAAAAGCTCCACATCTTCAACGGTCAACGTATCTTGGATGAGCTGGTTGTACGCGGCGCTGCTTTTCATGATCCGGTAATTGGTTTCGACTTGCTTGGCGACTTCTTGAAAAGATCGTTGTTGTCCAGGTTGTTTGCTATCTACGCTGAACAAGTAGTAAAAACCATCGATTTCGACAGGTTCGCTTACTCGACCTGCCGGGGTTGAAAAGATGAGCTCCGAGATGGCTTGGGCGTCGCCTTGTTCCAGTATGGGCTCTCCCCTCCGAACGGGATTTTTGAGCAATCCGCCCGTGTCTTTGGTCTCGGTGTGCAATGAATGGGTGCGCGCCAAGGAGGCGAAAGAGCTTCCGGCTTGTATTTTTTTTATCAACTCTCGAGCTTCTTTTTGGGTGGCTGTTTTGATGAGCCGGATGGTTGCTTTTTCGGGCTCGTCGTATTTTTCCCGGTTGGCTTCGTAGTAGTTTTTCAAGTCGGCGGGATCGATTTCGAGCTTATCCAGAATTTGGGTCTCGACAAATCGATTTATTGTAAGCTGTTTGAGCATGGTCTGAAAAGTACGCGTCACCTCGGGATCTTGATCGATTTCCAACTTCTTGGCTTTTTCAAAGAGCAATGCATCGGCGACATATTTTTTGAGAAACTCCTTGGCTCCTTCGGGTCCGGCAAAGCGTTGTTGTAGGACGGGTGGCAAATCATCGAGGGCTCTCGTGACGTCGGATCGATGGATGCGGTCTTTGCCTATGGTGGCCACGATTGGGTCGTTTTGTGCTCGCTCGGCGCCGGGTTGATCCAAGCTGGTTCGCCGATCCAAGGCCGCTTTGGCCGCATGAATCCGACCCATGGCCTCGAGGCAATGTACGATCTTTTTTCCGACTTCTTCTTCGATCTCTTTCGACTCTGAGAGCTCGGATTCATAAAACCATCGCAACGCTTTTTCGTATTCTCCGAGATCCAAGAAAAGGTTGCCCAGACTGAAGCTGATCGACGCTCTTTGGACATCGGCCGTATCGGTTTGATTGAGAAATTGTTCATAGATTCTGCCGGCCTCTTTCAATGCGCCGGCGGCCTTGAGCTTGCTGGCCAGATCCCGGGTTTGCGCGGCGCTGAGGGCCGAGCCGGCTGCGTTTCTTGATTTGGATTCTACAACAAAAAACAGCACCAGAAAAACGCCCGCAAGGGTCATGGCCTGCAATACCTGGGTCAGTGCGGTTCCTTTTGTTTTTTTGATCGGTGATTCTTTTTTGGCAGGCGGAAGCGATACCGGCATCAGTGAATTCTCCTCTCCCTGGAACGGAAAAAACGCACTACCGGATCGACCGTTGAACGATCGGTTCGGATGGTGATTTGACCTGCCTCCGATGAGCGGAGCAAGCCTGCAAGTTGGGTGCTGTCCTGATCCGCCAAGAGGTGAAAACCTCGGATGGTGTTACGATCGTGGGTGTCGATCATGACAATTTCGCCGGTCTCCGTATCTTCTAGCTCAATGAGCCCGACCGGGGGTAAATCGATTTCTCTTGGATCGACCACATGTACGGCGGTCAGATCGTGACGTTTTCCCGCCATGCGAAGAGTCTCTTGATACTTGTCGGCCTGAAAATCGGAAATCATAAACACCACCGATCTACGCCGGATGACTTTGCCCAAAAAGTCCAAAGCGCCTGTAAGATCGGTTCGGCGTCTACCGGGCCGGAAGGTAAGCACCTCGCGGACCACCCGCCATACGTGCGCACGGCCTTTTTTGGGAGGGATATAGCGCTCGATGCGGTCCGAAAAAATGATCAAACCGACCTTGTCGTTGCTCTTGATGGCTGTATACGCCAAAACCGCGGCCACCTCGGCGGCTACTTCGTTTTTCATTTTATGCACCGATCCGAAGGCTCCGGACGAAGAGACATCCACCATGATAACGACGGTCAGCTCGCGTTCTTCCCTGAATTCTTTGACATAGGGTTTGTTCATTCTGGCGGTGACGGACCAGTCGATGTGTCGGATATCGTCACCCGATCGGTATTCGCGCACTTGCTCGAATTCCATGCCGCGTCCTTTGAAAGCGCTTTCGTACTGGCCGGCCATTGTTTCCGTGACCGTGCGTTGAGTCCGGATCTGGATAGCCTTGATCTTGGCAAAAAGATCCTGCGGAAGCTCGTTTGAGAAGGTTTCCTGTTTGGCGCTTTCTTTTCTCATGGCACATCCACGCTGCCGAGGATTTGCTCCACGACATCATCGCTGGTCAAATCCTGCGCTTCGGCTTCATAGGTGAGTAAAACCCGATGACGCAGCACATCCGGAGCTATGTTCTTTACATCCTGGGGCGTGACGTAAGCGCGGGAGTCCAAAAAAGCACATACTTTTGCAGCTTGGGCTAAATAGATGGTGGCGCGGGGAGAAGCCCCGTATTCGATCAGATCGGCCAATTTCTCCAAACCATAGAGTTTCGGCTCTCGGGTGGCAAAGATCAGATCCACGATATAGTCCTCTACCTTGGGATCGATGAACAGCGCATCGCAAAGCTCTCTTGCCTGCATCAACTCTTCGGGGTTGGTCACCGGCTCGACCACCGGAAGCGTGCGGGCACACATGGTCTTTAGGATTTGTTTTTCCTCGGTTTTGTTGGGGTAATCGATTTTCAATTTCAACATGAACCGATCCACCTGGGCTTCGGGCAAAGGGTAGGTGCCTTCTTGCTCGATGGGATTTTGCGTGGCCATAACCAGAAAAGGCTTGGGTAACTCAAAGGTTTGATCCGCGATGGTTACTTGCCTTTCCTGCATGGCTTCGAGCAGCGCGGATTGAACCTTGGCCGGGGCCCGGTTGATCTCGTCGGCCAGAAGGAGGTTGGTGAAAATAGGGCCCTGTTTGACGGCAAACTCGCCGCTTGCAGGCCGGTAGATTTCGGTGCCCACCAGATCGGCGGGCAACAGATCAGGGGTAAATTGTATGCGCGAAAATCCGGTTTTCAAAGCTTGGGCGACCGTTTTGACCGCGGTCGTTTTGGCCAGGCCGGGCACTCCCTCGAGCAAAACATGCCCGTCGGCAATCAGCCCGATCAGCAGGCGGTCCATCATGGTTCGCTGGCCGACGATGATTTTGGCTACTTGCTCCCGGATTTTATGCACGAACTTTGATTGTTTTTCCACTTCTTTGGCAAGATCTTGGCTTGCTGGCATGGCTATGGTTCCTCCTGATGGTGATCTAACGATCGAGCAGTCGTATTCCCTCTTCGACCAATAGGTTTTTATTTCCAAGCTTGTCTTTGATCCACAACTCGAGCTGACGCTCCAGCCTGTCTATCTCTCGATCTTCAGGGATGTGGTTGCCGTAGCGAACCAGATCGATGAGTTTGGATAAATTTTGATTTTCGCGGGCTTCCTCTTGCCCCAATGCATGGATCAACTCGGACGCCAAAGCAAGAAAGCCCGCCAGGTCTCCGGAAACCCTGAGTGAACGCAGCTCCTGGAGTGAAAGGTTCCAGTGTACGTGATCAGGCAACTTGGCGGTCTGGTCTACCCGGCGGCGCTTCTTTGCGTACCAGATGCCGACCAACCCGGACAGCAGAAGCAAGCCTCCGATGCCTGCAAACGCGAAAATCCGTGTAGGAGTAAAAAATCGACCTGCCTGAATCACAACGGTAGGTCCCTGGATTCGTTCTGCCAAAGGTTTTCCTTCGGTGTGGGGTGTGTAGCGGATCTCAATCGGATCCAGGCTGAATGTGCCTTCTTTTTCCGCCTGGAGATGTATTTTGTATGTGACCCATTGAGTTCCGGATTGGCTGCTGGATGATGCTTCGACAGACTGTTGGGCGATACCTTCCGGCAATTGTACTTTGGGCGGTAAGAGCAAATAATCTCTGAGATGGCCTGCCCAGTGAATTTTTATCTCGAGGGTGAAAATGCCGCCGGGTTGGATGTCTTTCGCCATGGCTTTTACATCGGCGCTTGGGGGGATGAGCTGCTTCGGCAAGTCGAGAGAGCCGTCCGATTGTTTTGCATCGTTGTTGGTTTTTTGGTTTTCGGGCATGGCTCCGGTTGTCAAGGTTTGCATCAACCCATAGGCTTGGGTCCAATCGCGCGCTCCCCGTACGATGCCCACGACTTTACCCGAAGGATCGATGAGAAAGCTTATCGGAACTCCGGTGGCTTTGTACAAGGCCGCTATCCGATCTCCTACATCAATGACCACCGGGAACGTGAGGTTGTGGGCAGCGACAAAGTCGCTTACCTGTCCTTTTTCAGAGCCGATGGCTACCGCCAGAACCGTAGCCTTGGAAGGATCCAGGCGTTGAAACAATGTTTGGAGCCCGGGCATTTCACTTCGGCAGGGAGCACACCAAGTGGCCCAAAAGGTCAATACCACCCAGCGGCCGTGCTGATTGGACAAGGTATGGGTCTCGCCATGCAAATCTTGGAGCTGAAAATCCGGAGCCTCGATAGGAGGCTGGACTCGAGTTACCCCGAAAGATTCGAATGCGGTGGATAGATCGCTTGCGTTGATGGATGCCGGCCCCGATAGAAGATACAAACAAAACCAGAACATGATACGGTATCACTCCCAAAAAACAGCCGATGGTTTTAGGTTTCAAAACCTCAAAATGCGTAACAAGTCAATCAATAATCCACGTCGAGATACGAATTTCAACCCTAATCTCTATGGTATTTTGATCATTTTACAATCAAAATCAACCTCCGACGCCGGCCCGTAGAACTAACGTCGTTAACCCATGAAATGCCTATATTGTTCCCATGGTTTTTCTTCATGTGCATTTTGGCTTGACATCCTGGGTGCTTTGAGAGAAAACATTCTTCGCGTTGTTTTGCGGGTGTAACTCAGCGGCTAGAGTGCAACCTTGCCAAGGTTGAGGTCGAGGGTTCAAATCCCTTCACCCGCTTGTTCTCAATATTGGGCGGCGCCATCGCCAAGTGGTAAGGCAGAGGTCTGCAAAACCTTTATCCCCGGTTCGAATCCGGGTGGCGCCTTTTTGTACCAAATATCCAAGGGCTGGCTCGTCATGAGCGGCCCGTTTGTGTTTCTGCGACATTGTTCGATAGCATCCGAAGAATTTGGGATTGAGTGTGGATGTATGCGCAAGTCGATTATGATCATAGACGATGAGCCGTTCAGGCGAAAAAAAATCTATGATATCCTGAAATTGACGGGAGAGGATATTTTTTCGGCTTCTTCGGGGCAGGAAGCCATGCAGAGAATTCCGCGGGAGAAACCACGGCTTGTGTTGGTGAATCTGTTTTCTGAGCAAGTTGATGGAAGGGTATTTGTCAAGAAGCTTCGAACCTATGGAATGGGAAAAAAGATAAAGGTCATCGGCATAACCAGCGGGGATGATGCCGAAGATGAGATTGCCATAAAAATCGGCGCCGATCTGGCGCTTTCATCGAGCTTTCAGCCGTATAAGCTGCTCGAGGTTACAGCAGCCTGTCTGGAGTTGCAAAAGATCGCCATTCCCGAAAAACAAATGAAAAAGCGTAAGGAAATCGTGGAGGAAGTAGTAGAGGATTACAAAAATAACCATATCGGCAGCAAATCCGGCCAAAGAGAGGCTTTGGGAGTGGTACTGTTGCTTCCGGGCGGTGCTGATCCGTTGCTGGCGCTGCCGGACGGGAAGGGATAGGTGGAGATCCTAAGTTGTACCCGTCTCAAAACTCTTGAAATCATTTTTGAGATTTGAAACGGCTTCTCGGGCTCAAGAAACTCGCAACTTACAAGTCACTAAAAAACAGTGACTTGTAAGTTCAGCTCACACAGTCCTCGCCTGTCGAAACCAATTTCAAATCTCAAAAACCAAGTTTTGAGACGAGAACTAAGTTGGTTTGGATGTCGTCTCAACGATGGTGTCTTTGAGAGCTTTTTCTGAGCAAAACATAGATCGCTCCTGCGCCCCCGTCATAGGGTCTGGCGGTGGTGAAGGCCAGTACTTTTTTGCTCAAAGCCCTTTTGGTAAGCCAATTTTTCAAGGCGTTTTTCAACACCGGGATATTGTCCTTGGATCCATGCCCACGGCCATGGATAATGAGAACGCAACGTTTTCCCAACGACATGGCCCTTAGTAAAAAAGCTTCGACCAAATCACGGGCCTCGTCTTTGGTGTATCCGTGCAGATCGAGGTGGTCTTGAACAGAAAACTCTCCATTGCGCAGCTTTTTTAAAATGCGGTGGTCGAGGCCTTCGATGGCGCCTTCGATGGTTTCTTCGGTTTCATAGATAAGCAGGGGCGCATCTCCTTCAATCAGCTCACGCAGAGCTTGCATGACTTCGCGTTCTTCTTGCTGTTGTTGCAATGTACTTACCGATGGTTGAAACTTTTGGGATGTCTTGGATGACTGGATCGGATGAGGAGCGCTAAGTGGCTTTACTCCCGTCATGGCAGCCATAAAGAGCTGTTGCTCTTGATTTTCGCATTCCGGGTTGGTTTGTTCGGCTGGTTTGGCTTTCAGGGAGGCCTTTTTCTTTTTTTGATGCTGCTTTTTCAGGTTTTTTTTCAGCGTGGACAATTGGTTCAGCGGGCGGTTGACAAATGTTCGATGGGGTGATTTCGGTTTGTCTTTTGCCATGCAGACACCTCAGTGAGCCACGCGAGCTGCCCCCTGGTATGTTTGAATATCATAAAACACCTGCAAAACGAACAGCAAAACAGGATTTTCGGTCGTCTGGATCGCAAGATAGTATATCCGTCGAAGCGGTAACCGTTCACCCGGGGTAGCGGTGGCTCTTTCGATTTCTGCGGAACTCGCGGGCTTACAAACAATCAAACAACGATTGTTTGTAAGTCCTGCTCAGACAAGTCCTCGAACTCTCAAGAGTCACCGCTACCCCGGGTGAACGGTTACTCGAAGCGAATTATATATCTCAAAAACCAAGTTTCGAGACGGGAATTTGCATCCGGGTGGAAGTGGTTTTATGCCACGTCTTTCCAGGCCGGGCATTTTTTTAAAATATTTTCGATTTTTGGATTTTTTCTAAGAAATGAAAACTCACGATTGGACAGATACGCAACCCGGCGGCAGTGAATCTCGTCGTTGTGAATGGAAATGATGATTCGCTTCGAGCCCGGATCGAGCTCAAGAGATACCGGGTCCTCCATCGTGTTGGATTGGGATTGATCGAGAATGTCTCGTTCGAGAGCTCTCAAATGCCGATGGATACGCAAAGCCTTCATGGTCAACGTGTTGGAAAAATTGAAGTATCCCTTGTTGCGGGAGGTGTCTTTCGGTTCTTTTCGAAGCTTTTCTACCAGTTTATACAGCTCATCTGCATTAAATTTGGTCTTTTTTTTCATTTTTTCTCCCGATAGGTTCTCGCCATACGAAAACTGCGATCAATCGTATCTCTTCGAGGAGAGCTGGAGCACCCCTTGAACGGTTACGACCGACCAGCGCATTGATTTTTATGCAAAAATCATACCTTTATATGGCTTTTGGCCTTAAAGCCGGGAAATCCGAAATAATTCAATTTTTGAGTTTGGGCGGACGGATGAAAATCCGTGAAAAAATGACACACCGATCATGGTTTTTTGGTGTTTGGACAGCCTATGGATGTGGACGATGTTGGTACGCGTTCACCTGGGGTAGCGCTTATCCGATTTATTTTTTGGGAGTGCTTTGGGGATGCAGAGGCTTGTTTTTCTTGGATGCAATTGTCCAAGGAGATGGGAGCACGGGTCCTTTTTCGGCTTCTTTTCTCGTGCGTTGCAGCTCGATTTCTGTCATGAGCACGTCTGGAGCCACTGCGGATACAGGGATGTAGCCGCTTTCGGCTCCGCAATAGCCGTTGAAGATGGATATTTGGTCGGATGTGGCGATGATTTTGTTGATACTGGCGATGGGAGTTCCGACGATTTCCACGCCCCGCACCAATTCTTCGCGTCCGTCGGGGAAAACCCGGTATACCATTTCAGGGATGCCTTTGTAGGCTTGGTAGCCCCAGGTTGAAGTATGCGTGGATCCCCCGATAATGTTTTTGATGATAAGACCGTATGGTTTGCCTTGTTTGATCACTTCTTGAATGAGCATGTTCTTGAGCTCAGGAAAGGGGACGGTGCGATTGGATTCGACAATGGTGTTGGCCATTCTGGCCCTGGGATTTTGGCTCGCTGATGATCGACCATGCCCGTTGGATTTGGCAAACCCCTCGACCGGTGTGCGACTGAGCAGGAAGTTTTTCAACACTCCTTGTTCGATGAGCATCACCCGTTGAGCCGCAACGCCCTCGTCGTCAAAATGGTATGCGCCATTTAAGGCCTCATTATTGATATATTTTTTGGTTGGATCATCAATCACCGACAAGAAGCTGGGAATGATCTGTTTGTCGATTTGACCCTTGTAGGTTTTACCTTCTTGATCATCGAGCTGTCTTTCGCCTTCCAGGCGATGTCCGATGACTTCATGGAAAAGCACGCCGGTGGCGTCGCCGTCCAGGATGGCGGGTCCGGTGTATGGTTCGAGAAGGGGAGCTTTCCGCAATTGTTCAAGGTTTTCAATCAAGGTCTGAATGTTTTTTACCAGCAAGTTTTTTTTGAGCAATCTGGTTTCTTCTTGGGCATATAGGGTTTTTTGCGCGCTCAAAAGCATGCCGTCGGGTGCACGGGTGACGGCATGCAAAGAGACGTTGTACAAAAGATCTTCCGTGACGATACGCGATCCTTCGCTGTTGACGAAGTAGCGGGTTTCCTTGTTGGCATTCATGGTGATGTAGGAGTCGAAAATATAGGGATGGCTGCGGAACAAGGCTGAAGCTTCACGCAGCACTTGTTTCCAACGGGTTTTTTGAAATTTTAAAGGTCGATAGGGGCCGATGAACGTAGAAGCCTTTTCCTGGGTGAAACTATTGATTTCTTTGTCTTCTTTTACCTCGGTTACTTGTTTGCTTTTTCTTTTGAGATAGGCTTTCAGGGCGGCCTTGTAGGCCTCGTCGGTAATCAACCAAAGGCTGTTTCGAAGCGAACCCGGATTGTCATCGATAGGTCCCGAGGTCGGCGCTCGAAATCCGGAGGAGTGTGAAAATCCGAACTCGTCTTTTTTGGATCCGATGTTGTCAAACTGGTATGAACCCACTCGAATTTCCACCCGCATGCGTCTGGAACGATCCTGGGACGATTTGTACACGGCTCCATAACGGGTTCGGATATGGTGCGATTCGTTGTCTTTCATTTCGTAACTGATGAAGTAGGGTGGATCGAAACCGGGCATTTTGAGCTTTTTTATCGATCGGAGGGTTTCTGCTTGCATGGCATCGAGCATGATGATCCGTTTGTTGGGTTTGGATGACAAAGCTGTATTGGGTGACAGCGTCCAAAACATCGAAATCAATACGATCATGTAAAGCTTTTTTTGCATACAGCACTCCTGTCTGGTTGGGCAAAAAAGGCCAAAGGGCCTATATATTCTATAATAAGACGTTTTCTTCAGGGTTCAACAAGATTATAGGTGGTTTTACAAATTGACCCGATCGAAGGTATTTTTTATACTAGGGCCCACAGGAGCGTGAAATGAATACGAGTTGGTATCACCCGGTATGGATTTTTTTTAGCCTGCTTGTCGTCGTCGTTATGGTGGTTGCCTTGAAAGTCAATCTTCGACGCGGCTTACAGGTATTTTTCGGCGGACTGTTTGCCGGGTTGTTTTCGTTGACTTCATTCGAGGGAAAGCCCACTTGGCCGGTGGATGCGTTTTTGTTTTCCGATCCGTTGCTTGCCGTGATTCACACGCTGGCTTCCCGGGTGGTGGTACCGGTGCTTGTTAGCGCTTTGATTTTTATGGGATTGGCTTTTGTGATGGGGCGGGTTTTTTGCAGCCATGTTTGCCCGATGGGATCCTTGTTGGATTTGAGTGACCATTGGATCGCTCGGCGACAACGCACCAAGGCAAACCGGGAAGCCTTCAGGCGGGCTCGAAAGATCAAGTTTATCTTGCTGTTGTTTTTCTTAGGGGCGGCATTGGCGGGTTTCAATCTGCTGGGTTTCGCAGATCCCCTGGTGTTGTTGACCCGGTTTGCCGCAACCCTGTTTTATCCCGTATTTGTATTGTTGCAAGATGTGGGTGTCGGTGTGGCGCGGCCGGTTGGAGAGTGGTTGGGCTGGTTGGATCTGGCTTACATGGAGGTGATCCGTCCGATTTTTGAAGGCGCTTTGGCGACGTTGGCTTTGTTTTTGGGTTTTCTCCTGCTCGGTCGGTTGCAGCCGAGGTTTTGGTGTCGGCATTTGTGTCCTTTGGGGGCCGGGCTTGGTTGGCTGGGTCGTTTTGCTCCCTATCGAAGAAGGGTCAATGAGGCTTGTAATGGCTGCAATACTTGTGTGCGCAAATGCCCGACCGGAGCCATTCATGAAAAGGGCTTGGCGGTAGATCGCTCGGAGTGCATCGTGTGTTTGCAATGCGTGCGGGTTTGTCCGGAAAAAGCCGTTCGTTTCGGCTTCGGATCCAGACAGCCCGAGACGGATATTGCGGGCATTCGTACGGGACGAAGGGCTGTGCTGGGTGGATTGGCGGGAGGATTGGGAGTAGCGTTGGGCATGCGGGCCGATTTGCTGCATCCAACCGAATCCTTTTTACCCCTTCCATTTCGCCACCAAGGGCTTATCAGACCTCCGGGCGCGCTGCCCGAACCACAATTTTTGACCCGGTGTGTGCGATGCGGCCAGTGTATGCGGGCGTGTTTGACCAACACATTGCAACCCGATTGGCATCGGGCCGGTCTGGAGGGACTCTGGGCTCCCCACATGAATCTACGTCATGCTGCTTGTGAGCAAACCTGTAACGTCTGCGGGCAGGTATGTCCAACCCAGGCCATCCGGCCGCTTTCTCACATAGAAAAGCAACACGCCAAAGTCGGTACCGCCATCGTGCTTCGGGATCGATGCCTGCCTTGGTCGCAGGATCAAAGATGTTTGATTTGTGATGAGCAATGTCCCTACAACGCCATTGTCTTTCATCACGACGAGCAACATCAAGTCGGCCTTCCGGTGGTCAATGCGGCCAAGTGCAACGGCTGCGGCCAATGCGAGGATAAGTGTCCGGTCGTGGGGGACGCCGCCATCATCGTATCTCCTCATGGGGAGTTGCGGCTCGAGCAGGGATCCTATGTAGAAGAGGCTCGTGCCTTGGGTCTGGTATTCGAGGCCGAGGATCAAGTCAAAGATCAGTTCAGGTTGGATGATGAGATCCCGCAAAAAGATCCTACCGAGGGTGTCGAAGGCGCTCCAAAACCTCATTACGACAAAGACCAGAAACCCGAGTTACCCCCCGGCATCGATTTTGAGGGTTAACCTGTCAGCATTTCAATATACCATTTTACGAGAGACCGTTCAGGGGGTAAATCCCTCCGCTGAGTGGTTACATCTGTATTGCTTTACAAACTGTAATTGGCTGCGTTTTATAAACATGGTTGTTTGTGTTTATGGCAGAAACGAGAAGCTCGGCCGGTTACTTGTATCAAACCTCAATATATGTTACATTGACATCATCAGTTTATTATATGGGGATCTTCCGAGACCATACGGCAATACATTGAGGTGGGGGCAATGTGTCGATCCGGGGAGGATCTTTGAGCATGCAGAATGAGATCGAACAGTGTGAATGTGACTCGATACTTCATTGGGAAAGTGTTTTCCAGGCCATCGCCCAGCCTACTCTTGTCTTGGACACCCAACACGTCGTCATTGCGGCCAACCGCGCGGCTCTCAACGCCACCGGATTGAAGCTTGGTGAGATAGTCGGCACGAAATGCTATCAGCATTTTCACAATCCAGACAGCACCTGTCCTCCGGATGGCTGTCCTCTCATGAAAGTGCTCGAGAGCGGCAGCCTGGAGAGTGTGGAAATGGAGATGGAAGCTTTGGGTGGGTCCTATATGGTCACCGCAACCCCGGTAGTGGGTAAAGACGGCCGGGTGGACAAGATCATTCATACCGCTACCGACATCACGGCCAAGAAAAAATCCGAAAAAGAAAAAGAACGTTTGAAAGAGCAACTCGAACAAGCCCAAAAGATGGAAGCCATCGGAAGACTCGCGGGAGGCGTGGCGCACGATTTCAACAATATCCTGTCCGTGATCCTGGGTTATGCCGAGGTGGTCATGGACCAACTGGGCGCCGAGCACCAAGCCAGGCCGGATCTCGAGGAGATCCGGGTTGCAGCCGGCCGCGCGGCCGATATTACCAAGCAACTTTTGGCTTTCAGCCGCAAACAAGTTTTGGAGCTTCGGGTTTTCAATCCCAATCAAGCCATCCGGGACATGGAAAAGATGCTCGGCAGGCTTATCCGAGAAGACATCGTACTCGAGTTTGAGCTGGACGAAAGGCTTTACAATATCGAAGCCGATTGGAGTCAGATCCAACAGATCGTGCTCAATCTGGTGCTCAATGCCCGGGACGCCATGCCGAAAGGTGGAAAGACGCTCATCATGACCCGCAATCAGATCGTCGACGAACACCCTGCTGTGGGATACATGGGGATCAAACCTGGATCTTATGTCGAGATCACGGTGAAAGACGAGGGTCAAGGTATTCAGGAGGAGATCAAAGAGCATATTTTCGAGCCGTTTTTTACCACCAAGGGTTGCTCCCAAGGAACCGGCTTGGGATTGGCGACGGTCTACGGAATTGTTCAGCAACATGGCGGCGGCATCATGGCCGAAAGCCAACCCGGAAAAGGCGCCACCATCCGGGTCTGGTTGCCCAAGACCAACCGCAAACCCTTGTTTCAGACCATGCTGCCGCTTCGATCCAACCAGACCTTGGGGGGCGAGACCGTCATGGTGGTCGAGGACGCCGAAGCGGTCAGGAGGCTTGCCAAGCGGATCCTGGATCAGATCGGTTACAATACCTTGGAAGCCTTGAGCGCCAAAGAAGCGCTCGAAAAATCCCAAAGCCACCCCAGACCCATACATTTGCTGCTTACCGATGTGGTGCTGCCCGACAACAACGGTAAGGAACTGTTCGATACACTGAAAAAATCCCGGCCGGATCTCAAGGTGGTCTACATGACCGGACACGCGGACGAGACCATAGCCCGACACGGGATCCTCAACGAAAAAGCAGGTTTTTTACAAAAACCCTTTACCATCCAAAGCCTCACCAAAGCGGTGCGCAGAGCGCTGGATCGATTGGCTTGAGTCCGGCTTTGGCCAAAAATGGCCGGGCGGTTGGTCAATTTTGGCCGATACAAATCATCAGGTGGTACCCTCCCGAGATCCTCAAACCATAAATGAATCCTAAAGTTACTTAGTGAACATCGTTTTGGCATATTTGTTGCTCCGTATAATGTGGCATGAGGTGCCTAATGTTGTTATGTTTCAGCGAAACGAACAAATTGCAGATGAAAATCATTCATTTTGAAACGATTTGAAGGTACGCGTCACTTTGTTTTTCGAGGAAAATGTACTGGACATCATAGAACAAAAGAGGAGTCACTGTGAGATGAAGCCAAAATATAAACCCAAGAGCATGATCATGATGCTGGCATTGGGAATCACCTTCATGCAAGCCTGTGAACCAAAAGAGTATTTTGCGCAGTATCAGTCCTTGACCGAAAACACAACTTGCCGAGAAAGTGATATCAGTTGGGTAAGCTCGATTTCCAAAACCGAAAAGTGCACAGGGCCATGGAGGTATCAAAAGTACAACCAGATACCTCAGAGACATTGCACATACAATACGTGTCGTCATATTGATTTTGGCAGAGATTCGATGGTAGAAGCTGCGACAGGTGCGTCACAGCATCAATATGCCTCGCCGAGTAAATCGTGCTATTTGGCTTGTACTGGAGGAATACCCAGCATTGGAAATCCGAATTGCCGGTATATATGCGATTGGGATTTTTCCGAATTGACTTCTTATCGTGATAAGCAATGCAAGATACAGTTTGATAATAAAAAAGCAAGCGTTCAGGGAATTGCTTATTTTCATAGCATTAACGATAGCGAAAGCAAATACTGGACGGATCGAGTTGGTTACTCGGGTCGTATCGCTACATTTCGATGTAATGTGAAGGTTGGATATTATTTAGTCGTCCCTGAAAAACTCATAATTGCTTGAAACAAAGGGTTAAAACGTGTAGAGTGCTATGACAGATATTGCAAGAAACATAGAGAAAACCCTCAAAAGGATTGCAAAACATGCGCCCGAAAAAGAGCATTTCAACGA
>JBFFBT010000070.1:0-21564 GCA_041560255.1 Myxococcota bacterium
CTCATGTTCCTGCCTTGTGTGCTGGTTACCCACCGGTAGAGGGTTGCAAGGGTGAATCCGGTGATTCCCATGGCTTCCCGGGCTCGGGCTTCGGGGAAGATCGCGTGTTGCTCATCTTCGGGTAAAAGTGCGAAAAGCTCGGCGCTGGTGACCACATAGATGTTGAGGTTGAGTCCGGCCTCGTCGAGCTTGGGCAACACCTGGGCGACGAACGTGTTGATCACCCCGCTTTCCTGTAAAACCAATGTGCCGTGGTAGGGCTTTTTGTCTCTTTGCGCCAACCGCAGCGCATAGACACCTTTGGCGGCTTCGGTTGGAGGTGGTAGGCCCAAGGCTTTACGATCGAAAATGGTTTCGTTGGGCCGGGATACAAACGGAACCAAAACCGCCGGGCGGGCTTGCAAACCCGCCAGGACACAGGGCCAGATCTCGTTCGGATCCCAGGGTGTGAGGGTAATCAATACCCCTTTGGGAAAGTTTTCCTGCAGCAGTTGCAGGCATTGGGGATCGGCGTGTGTCGGTCCGTCCTCGCCTGTTTTGAGCCCCGCGTGGGCCGAGACCATGATGTAGGTGCTGTAGGGGTGTCCGAATTGTTGGCGACGGGCTTGCTGACCTATGCAGTGCAGTCTTAGAGCCACATGTTGCAGGGCGACGATAAAAGCCCCGTAGGATGAACCGGCTCCGATATGCCGGCCGTCCACGCCTACCGCCGCCAAAAAGGCACCCATGGAATCTTCACAAATGCCTCCCGCGGCGAGCATCCTGGAGGCCGGGTTGGCGGTTGCATTGTAAAATCCCTCCGGAAAACCTTTCGCGGCCAGGTTGATGCTGGTCGAGCCCATCAAATCGGCCGAAGCTGCGACGAAGCCTCCCCGGGTGGCTCGATTGAGGTGGCCCAAGACTTCTCCCAGGCTTCCGCGCAGGGTGGTGGATTTGCCGGTCGGGGTGACGAGCTCGGCGGGTGGTTGATCCGGTTTGAACGAAGATCCATCATAAAGGCATGTCAAATCCGGAGCCGAGGCACGCAGCTTGCGTTTACGGTCGCCGAGTCTTTGCTTGGAGGCCGCGACCGCGTCTCCCAAGACTTTCAGCCGGGATTGGTGCTGCATCAGGCGTTGGCGGATCTGCATGAGCAAGTCGAAGTAATGCTCTTCAAGGTTGTCTTCGGTAATTTCTTTACATATTTGAGGTATCTCGCATTCGAAGCACTCTTGAAACTCATGCAGCGAACGATAAAACTCTTCCGAACACAACTTATGTCCTGCTCCGTGCGAGGCGCGGCCTTCGATGCCGTATTTCCAACCCTTGACGGTTCGGTACACGATGGCGGTTGGTTGACTGTTTCGGTTTGCGGCGGCATAGGCTTGAGCCGCGAGGATGTCTGCGTGCGACAGGCCGTTTTCGACCAAAATGACGTTGAAATCATGAAACCGGGCCAGCTCGACGGGATCCCATTGAACATAATCGCCCGGCTGATCGCCTTCCCGGCATACATGGTTGGAGTCGATCGAAGCCTGGTTCCAGTCGATATGTAGGGTGATGTTGCTCAATTGCGCGGTGGCCGCCGTGGCCATGGCTTCGTGAACTCTCCCCGGTGTCAGGCCGCCCTCTCCTTCGATGACGTGAACATGGGGCGGGTTCTCGGGATAGAGATCATATGCGCCGAACGCCAGACCGAAAGAGGAACATACGCCCACTCCCGATGCGCCGGTGGCGAGCTTGATGAACGGTGTCGTAGGCGTGGGGTGTCCGTCCAATGATTTGGCCCGGTGTTTTTTGAACCAAGGGGTGTTTTGGGTGGGGTTGCGCCTGAAGCCGAGCAAATCCATGAGCCGAAGCCGATGATTTTCCTTTTCGGGCAACATGGTCGGATGAATGAGGCGCATGATTTCGTCCCGAAGAGCCCATTGAGCGTACAACCCGAGTGCCTTATGTCCGGCGGCATACGAAATGATGTCTGCGTCCGGAGCTTCGGGGTTGGTGAAGTCGTAATCCATGGAGTGGTACAGCAATGCTTCGACGATCCGGCTCGAGGAGATGCTTCCCCCGGGGTGTCCGGAAGTTGGAACGCAGTTGTACATGATGCTGGCCAATGTTCTGGTCACCAGATTGATTTCTTCGAGCGCTTCGAGCAACTGTGCAGGTGGTGTGTATCGCGATTGTTTCGGTAACTCGTTGATAGACTGGGTATAACTGCGGCGTGGTCCCCATGGGAAACTGCCCCTGCTCATCTCGTTCTCCTTTCATAACTCTGCCGGGCTTGCGGTTGCATGTATCTATAGCTCTCACCAAAATCCAACTGTAACTCGGCAGGGCCTTGCGGGGCCGGTCTGCCGGTGCATCCCATGGATGGTGTGCATGGGCTACTCTTTTTTATCGATTACTTCTTTTACTTTTTCTGTGGCTTGTTTGGCAAGCTCTTTGGCCTTGATGTTGATTTTGTCACCCATTTCATTGATTTCGTGGTGTACCGCGCATTTCTCGTCTTGCGAAAGATACCGATCCCATACCAAATATCCCAGATACCCCAGACCTATCAATACGATAAGCACCAATACTTTCTTCAGCATCCCGACTCTCCTTTGCTGGCAGAGAGCCTACCACAGAAAAACTGAATGGCAAATGAGATAGTCTGAACTGTGCAAAGAGTTTTTGGCGGCCCGGTACCCGGTTGGATTATTTGGCTTGCAGCTCACGAAGCAGCTTTTCGGATGCTTCCCGGTCACCGTGGGTTCTGCGCACGATGATTTGCAATGGACCGCGCTGAAAAATGCCGCCTTCGCCGTGATTGCGCAAAAGGGCGTCGACATGTTTGGTTTTGGGATCTTCCACCAAGGCTTTCGCTTTGGCCGGGTCTGCGCAATCCAGCACGGTGATACGAAAGACAGCATCATTTTTTTTGGCCAGATACTCTCCGGGTTTGCAATCATGATGGGTTGGATTGGCAGATTGCTTGGTCACCATGTAACCCAGCTCATCCAGAGCCCAAAAGACCTGGTTGGCTGACTGTAATTTGCTCTGTTCGGGCGATACTTTCGCTTTTTCGACCTTTCGGCAACCTGCAACGAGCACAATAAGGGCGAGAAGACTCCAAATCTGCAAAGATCTCATGCCAATTCCCGAAGAAGAGACTCGAATGGCGAGTCGATTTGTTTGGGTTCGGCGGTGGTTTCTCCCTGTTGAAAAGCAAAATGGCCCTCTTTGAGCCGCAATATGTGAGACAACGCATCTTGAGCGGAGGTTTGTCCGAAGGCGGCGTGGGTGATCTGTCCCTCGGCGAACATGACCGTGCCCATGGTGCTCGCGGCGCTGACTTCGATGCGGCCGGTCTTTCGGTTGGCGTGCAGAAAACACAATACATCGATAAACTCGGTCTCGACGAACGGACCCGACAGGGTAGGGCTGGACAGTTGCTCGGAAGGAGCCACGGTGTCGACTTCGAGGTTTTCACCCGGGGATTTCCCGTCCCCGGTGAACGAATCATGGATCACCAGATCGGTTTCTTCTCCGGTGTCTTCATCCAGGGCTTTTACATGCAGGATGCCGTTGGCGTCGATTTCGAACGCAACTTTTATCCTGCTTCGAAACCGCTCGAGGCTGCGTAGATTGGTCAAGAGGATTTCCCCGAGCTGTACGTTTTCGGAGGCGGCAGGATTTTCTCCTTGAAGGATGACCATGCGCGCGCGGGTTTGAGCATCCCTATGGGTGGTGAAAAGATGTTCTTTTCTCACTGGAAGCTTGGTATTTCTTTGGATCAACGGATACAGCCGATTGCCTACGATGTTGATTCCCAGGGTCATGGGCGTCACGTCCAAAAGCAAGGCCCCTTTGCCCTGGCGCAGCATGGCGGCTTCTCGGGCTGCGCCTTCCGCCACGGCTGTGTCCGGATCGACACCCGGGGCCGGGGGTTGTGCGAAAAATTCTTCTACCATTCTGCGTAAAAGAGGCATGCGGGATTGTCCGCCCACCAGGATGAGGTTGTCGAGTTGTGAGGTCTGCAGATTGGCTTGTTCCAGAGCTCGTTCACATATTTTGAGAGAGCGTTCGATGAGCGGTGCGGCCAGCTCTTCGAGCCGTTTCAAGGTGATTTCGGTTGTCAGGGTTTCATCGCCGACCAAACGGGGCAGATAGATGCCGCAGGTGTTGGTTGTGCTTAGCTCTTTTTTGGCTTTTTCGGCCGCATCCCGCAGCCGGTGCCAGGAAAGGGGGAAATTTCGAAGCTTTACACCGGTTGCATTTTCGAACGACGTCGACAGCTCGTCACAGATCAACCCGTCGATGTCGTCACCACCGAGAAACGTATCTCCATCGGTGGACAACACTTCATATACTGCATCGTGTATCCGGATGATCGAGATATCGAATGTGCCCCCGCCAAAATCGTATACCGCCACGACGCGTTTTTGACCTTTTTGGCTCCCAAGGCTCAGGGCCGCGGCGGTCGGCTCGTTGAGAAGCCTGAGTACTTTCAGCCCCGCTTCGGTTGCAGCCCGTTGGGTGGCTTCACGTTGGGAGTGATTGAAGTATGCCGGAACGGTGATGACCGCTTCGGTGGACATGGCCCCGATTCTTCGGGCGGCTTGGTCTTTCAAGGCCTTGAGCACCATAGCGGAAATGCTTTCGGGCTTGAAACGTTGATCCCCGAGCTGCACCAACACCCCGCCGCTGGTGGGATTTTCCAGGATGTGGTAGGGGTACATACTGTGAGCCTTCTGAACGACGGTATCGCTGTATTTGCGTCCTAAAAGTCTTTTTACTGCATAGGCGGTACGGCCGGGAACGGCTGCTCCCAGGGCCAGCGCTTCGCGGCCGGTCCAGATGGTTCCTGCTTCGCTCAGGGTCACCACCGAGGGGTATAGGGGTTGATCGTGCTCATCGCAAAGCACGGTGATTTTTTCGTCCCGGATAATAGCGACGACCGAGTTGGTCGTACCCAAGTCAATTCCTAGTACGGGCGGCGGCATGTCGAACCTCTCACCTCATGAGTTCCTCATAGGCCTTGGTAAAACTTCTGAAAAGGTCCTCGAGGAGTTTTTGGTCATCTTTGTTGACTTTACCGTAAAAACGATCGGGATGATAGCGATCGACCAGTTTGAAATATACACTGCGTACCTCTTCCTGTGTGGCTTCGGGTTGAACGCCCAAAAGCTCATGAGGCGTCTTGCCTTTTTGATGTATTGTACGGGCTTGCTCGATCAAATGAAGCAATTCTTCGTTGGACTCGTCTTTTTGGTGCGAGGTGATGAATTCTGA
Organism: Myxococcota bacterium; assembly: GCA_041560255.1. Lineage (GTDB taxonomy): Bacteria > Myxococcota > B64-G9 > B64-G9 > B64-G9 > JBFFBT01. Next base: position 5,254 of record JBFFBT010000070.1, read on the forward strand.
AAGCGTTTGTTTGAGTTTGACGAGCTGCATATCGAACTCGATACCGATCCCGTATCGCTTGGCGCCGCTTTTGGGATCCTGGCTGACGGCCGATCCGCTGTGCACTACTTTGGCTTTGAGGTTGATATGATCTCCGGTTACTGGATGCACCAGCGCGATGATGATCGCCTGGCCCTGCTCGAGAGGTTGATCGGTGTGGGTAAAAAGTCCTCCAAAAGAAATATTGTGGGTAAACTCCTTGATGAGGGACGTGATGTTGTCGAACATGACCGGGATGGTGGGTATCGCGTCGACTGGTTTGGGTTTGCGATCCGAAGGTTTTTCGGTCGATGTATGGTCGGATTGCTTCGAAAGGTCAGATACGAGAAAGTTATGCAAATCAATTTCTTTGGTTTTGGTCTCCCATTCACTACCCCCGGCGGCGGTCTTTGGGCCGGATTCGTCTGGTGCAGCCTGCGGTGGTTCGATTGAGACCGTAGCGTATGCCACGGGTCGCCCGGGTAACGGATCGTCGATTTCGGGAGGGGTGAGTTCGGAAGCGGGCACCCACTCTTGCACGATGGGGTCGGTGACCGGAGGAGCCCAATCTGGACCTTGAAGGGTCATTGTGTTGGATTGGGAGGCGTTGGCTCTCTGGGTAGCGGAGTCGTGCGCCGCAGATGCGCCGCCTCCCTCTAGGAGACTTTTGAGTTTGCGGTAGAGGCTGGGTCGCATGGATTCGAACACCAGGTTGAATCCTTCATCGATCACCCGGACCACGTTGCCGGATATGACCAGGGGTTTGTCCGCAGTTTGGATCTCGATGGCAAGCCCACCGATGGGGGGATGAGGCGTTTTGCAGCTGATATAGGCTCCGAGGGTGGATATTTTGTCCGTAAGCCCCTCGTGGGTCACGCCCTCGAGCTGAAATGTAACTCGCATGTTTGTCGCTCTCGTCAAAAACCGTCCTGTTGCGTAATGCCTCCGAGTCTCTTTCGACCCGGGTAAAATCAACTATCCGGCTTGATCCAAATCTGTGTCAATTTGCTTTGCAATACCATGGGATTGCACTGAAGCTCGCAACCATGACCCCTGTATGTCGTTGGATACCGTCTCAAATCCCCGTTTGTTGTAACTTTCGAAACTTTAGCCTTTTGCATTTCCATAACATTATTCCTGGTCTCCATGACAAATCCATGGTTTCGCGACGGAGAGATTCGTTGGTTTTTCTCTGCTTTCATTGCATCGGTTCTCATTTGCACATCGGTTGCCCGAACCGCCGTGCTGCAGATCGAGCTTTGATTAAGACGGATGAATACAAGTATAACCGCAGAAAGCGTTTTTGGGAAAAAAAATGTCTTGATTTTATCTGTCGTCTGTCGGCCCAGGTGCAAAAGATTTTGATGTCCTGCTTGCATGCAGGCTCGAGAATGTTGTAGGGTTTATGGATCAGTGTGTGGTTGGCGATTTGGCCAAGAGAGGCGAATGTGGGAATGACGACCAAAACATCAAGATGCGTCGCGTTTGGCAAACCAGGGACAACGATCACAGGAGAAGCTTTCCCAAGGACTACGTGCAGCGAATTGGAGGCAATCGCTATAACAATGACATTCGAGCCAGCGATGAACCGTAACCTCTCCAAAGTCGAGCGGATTGTGCCTGCGTGGCTTGGCGCCGGGGCGAAGAAGATAAATCCTGAAAATTTCCGCCTGTGGCATATCGACTCTCCTCCTTTAGGTTACTGCATCGGTTTTCCAATGGCAAGCCTTGGAGATTAGACACATGTTACGTTTCGAGGGTTTTGCGGATTCAGATTTTGATGCTTTTGCGCCGAGCAAGTGGCAATCGCATGCGTTCAACCGTGAACGCCTGGAAGTCAAGCTGAAACTTTCCGATCTGGGCGTCGAGCTCGAAAAACGGCTGGCGATGCGTCTTGCAGGTCAGGAGATGGGGCTTACACCCGAGCGGCCTTCCATTTTCAATCAGCATCAAGTCAGAGATATCTCTTTGTATTTTTTACGTAACGAGCAAAGTAGGCGTATTTTGGGAAGCATTTTGGATCAGTCCACCCGCATCGCCGATACCGTGCAGGATCCGGCGTTGCACCATCAACATATCATGCTGGCCTTCAGGATGCATCAACAGGGAGTAGAGATCGGTTTGTGGTTGCATGAGAGCGCTTGGGCTGACTGGAAAAACATGTTGCATCGGTGTCGAGAATACTGGGAAAAGGAAAAGCTGGATGGCATTCTTGCAGCGTTGCCCACATCGATTGCCTATGCCCGGGGTCGACCCGAAGCGTTCGATATCGTATCTGCGGCGAATGTGGGAGTGGAGCGCATTTTGGAGAGCTTTCTGCAAACCGGTCCCTGGAGCTTTTTCGGAGAAGTCTTGGATCGAACCCAGTCTGTCTTGGTCTCTCCAGATCTCACCGGTCACATCGATGCGGTCTTTTCCTCGTTGATCGAGCTGTATCAGTACATCAGTTGGCGTCCGGATAACGACTATCACAACCTGAACGCTGTGGTGAAGAAAGAAAAACACAAGGTAGAGACGAAGTTTACCGAGCTCAAGCCTGGTGATAAAGTGAAGATCGTAAAAGGGTTGGCGACGGGCCGCACCGGTATTGTGAGCACTTTGGAAAGAAAAGGTAAGGTCAAGATACGGCTCGGTACCATGCTCGTGACCATGCAGCTCGATGAGGTAGTGGCTTCGAAGTGATTCGGATAAAGGCATGTAAACTCTTGTTTTTGTTGCTTTCGTGCTTCGGGCGGGGGACTTCGATCGGGGCGAATCCTCAAGAGGCGCGTAGCGCCTTGATATCCCGGTAGATGATTTCGTAACGTCGGGCCGGAAGCTCCCAGGAGTGATCCTGAGACATGGCATACGACATGATGTGGCGCCAGCGGTTTTGATCGGTGAAACACTCGACTGCGCGGCGCAGTGTGTACAAAAAATCCTTTGTTTTTGATGGACTTATCTTAAATCCATTGCCTTCGGGCTCGCCGATGTCATCGATGGTATCGTCCAGGCTGGCTACCGCGTAAACCAGCGGTATGGTTCCGTAACGTAGTGCACAGAGGTGGTGGGTGCCGCAAGGCTCGGTTTGGCAAGGTACAAAAAGCATGTCTGCACCGGCGATGACCTTGTGGAATATCTGGTCGGACTCGATAGAGGTGGTAGCTACTTTCTCGGGATGAAGCAGCTTGAGCTTGGCCAAAGCTTCGAGGATCTGGGCATCCGCTTGGTCCGGGAAGATCCATTGACAGGGAAGGTTCATGATTTCGTGTGAGTTTTCGAGGAAGATCTCGAGTTCTTGTAGGCTCGTCGGACTGTCTACCACCGCCAGCAGGACGGTGTTCTCCATGGCCTCAAGACCCGAAAGGTTTAAGAGCTCTTGCCGGCAGGCTGATTTTCCCTGCAGATTTTCAGCTGAAAAACCGGATGCAGTCCACCTGTCATGTCGAGGGTCCCAGCGTTTCGTATCGATGCCGAGAGGAATGCCGCGCAGCTCACTGCTGCGCTCGGAAAAAAGCTTACTCAAGTCGCTTCCCTGGGTGGATTTTTTGATCTCTTCGGCAAAATTTTTACTCGTGGTGGTCAGTTTGTCGGAAAAAACCAACCCGCCTTTGAGGTAGCTTACCTTGCCGTACGATTCGAAAGACGAAGGGGTGAAAAGATTCCATCCGAGTCCCAAAGAAAGCATGCTTTCGGGTGGGAAAGTACCCAACTGTCCGAGATCATGGATGGTCAGCAAGGTGCCGGTTGCATTCAACTCGGGCCGGTCGCGGTACTCGAATTGAAGCAATGCGGGTATCGGACCGCATTGCCAGTCGTTGCAATGGATGACATCCGGCGCCCATTCCAGGGTACGGCAGGCTTCGAGTACGGATCGGCAGAAAAATACAGCTTTTTCATCCGCGTCGTCTCGGGACTCCGAATGGTCCGGGCGCTTTGAGGTTTGGCTCGAGGTGCCTTGTTGTTCGACCAAAAAGACGCTGATACCCTCGGGTGTAACGGACTCGTGTATAGCGCCCTGTACGGGTTTGCCTTTGATATTGAGATTGAGGCGGGCCCGCTTTTTTTTGATATCGATGGGATCTACGCTTGCGTGCCGGGGTGTAAAAATGAAGACTTCGTGGCCTTTTTGGGCCAATGAGGCCGGGAGAAATCTCGCAAATTCTGCCAGTTGCCCTTGGGATGTCCAGGGATGCAGATGCGGGCTTGCAAAAAGAATTTTCATAGGCATAAAGCTCCAGGGTGAACATTCATGGTTTTTATGATTCTCCCGTCGGATCGTCTTCGGTCATGGGAACTACCGCATCGTCGTCTTCTTCCAGAGAACGAAACTCCAGCACAATATGAATCGATACGTCTTGTCTGGGAGGTATGCAAAGCTCCCATTTGGGTATGATCGCAGTTGCTTGAAATATGGCCTCGATGTCGGAGCCGATCTGGGTTGCTGATTCGACCGGATGCCTCCAGATGGTAGCCGGAGGATCCCATTGCAGCCCAATTCGCAAGTGCTGGTTGAGATCAACGAGTGCGATACCCGGGGTTTCTTCGATTTCACCCGAGGTTTTCAAGCTGGGCCCCAGCCCCAGTCCGCGATCCAACTCGAAGACACACCGGCTGTCGTCGGCAGAATGTAAAGAGAGGTTTAGCTCGGGACAAAAAATCAAGTCGATTGGGTGGTCTTCGGGATTTTTCAATTTGTAGGCGACCGAGATCTTGGCCCGATCAGCGGGTATGCGGATTTTCTTTTCAAGGGTCAAAGGGAGTGTTTCGGATCCTTGTCGAATTTGTCCGGATCGGTGCAGGATGAGCTCAAAATCACAGTCGTTGTCTTCATCGATTCCGGCGGTCTCGACATGATACCGGGCTTGGAGGAAATCGCCTTCCTCGAGATAGGCGGCCTGTTGTAAGTCCTCCAGACTGGAAGTCGAGGCCAAAAATCGATCCATGAAACACCTTCTGGGGTGTCGATCGAAAAAAATTTTCCTGGTTTGATCCCGGCCTGTGGGTTGCGACATGCCGTTCGAGCCGTTCTGGTCGAGTGGTATGTCACTATCAATGGTGCTTGGCTCTGGGTCGTATCCGTTGGTATCCTGATTGTCTTGATGATAACTCTCGGGCCGGCGGGTCAAGACGTTGCATGGATTGAGCCCCGAGGGTTTATAATCCATCTCGGTGACGACACCGCCTTTAGCAGGGTCGATGATAACATTAAACCAGGCATTTTCCACGATGACTTCTTCGTTTAGGTCTCCATCGAGATCTCTTTCATCGTACGAGATCCAGTCTTCTCCGTCCGCTTGGATGATGGTGTCCAAGAGGGTCTCCGCCCGAATCAATTGCCGATAGATGGTCTCTCTCAAAAGCGGCCGATGCAAGCCTCCCGAAGGTCCGTGCCAGTAAGCGTCATGGGATTGGCTGCGGTAAAGGGCGTATCTGGCTTGTTCGAGGGTGTCTTTGCTTCTGGGTTTTTCCTGACTGATATCCGACAGCTTCGAGCTGACCAGCAGCATTTTTTTGTACATGTGGTTGACTTCGCTGTACTTGGACAGACAACTTTGCCAATTGCCCGAGCCGAAGAGCAGTTTTTCGTCGAGCTTTGTATGCGTATCCGAAGTGTTCAGACTGATGTTTTTGATTTGATTGACGAAATCCGTCGGAAGGCACCGTGCCAGCATCTGTTCGCTGCAGGAGCTCGGCAGGTAGGTTTTTGCCAAGGGAGGACATCGGTTGAGGTGCGCAAGCGGTGATACGCACTCGAACCTGTCAGGGTTTTCGAGGATTTGAAAAAACTCTTCCAGCCATCCTCCCGAAATAACTTTTTCAAAGGAACCGGGATCATGGCCGAGCTTGTGCCCATCGAAGGCCGACACGAACGCGCGGAGGGAGCCGGGCGGATTGCGGTCGAGCTTTTCCAAAAATGTCCGCGCACCTGCGTCCAAGATTTCTTTTTGTAGATTGAGGTCGGCCGGAAATACCGCGAGGGTATCGAACCCTCGATCGGTGACATAGTATCCGTCGAACGGCGCCGAAGTCAGACCGGCCCGGTAGAATTGGTTTTGATCCAGCAAGGTGTAATGAATTTGGCAACCGGCAAGCAGCTCGACGAGCTCGGGCTCCCAGGTCTGCTCTGCCAGCCAGATACCCTGGGGTCGTGGGCCGAATCGTTTTTCGATATACGCGCTCATCATCTCGATCTGTCCGATCGCGTCCGATCGCGGCAGCGCGGGGAGGATGGGCTCGTAAAAACCGCCTCCTATGAGTTCAACTTGCCCGGTGTCGACCAGCTCGGCGATTTCGTCGATTAAAGCAGTTCGTTGATTTTCCATCCATTCAAATATGGTTCCACTGTAATGCAGGCCGAGCCGCACGGATGGATGGTTTTTGAGGGCCTTCAGCATGGGAGCGTAGCACTGATCGGCCGCATGTTCGAAGACCGAATCGTCTTGATCGATGGGTAAGTGATAGTGGATGACGAAAACAAGTTGTGTTGTATTCATGTTCAGCCTCCCGAGAGACTCGTAGGATAATCCATATCGTCCCAGGTTTGCAACGCTAATGCAAAAAACCGGCCGTATGAATCGGTCCCCGAAAAAGACCCCGGCCAAAAGTCGGCTTGCGAGCTTTTGCGCCTGGGATACTTATGTATGGTCATTCTGAAAAAAACAGCATTTCGCCGCTACCGGGCTTAGCTACCAGCAACCGATTTGCCGCGATATCACGATCCGTTGCACCTCGCTGGTCCCTTCGCCGATCTCGAGCAGCTTCGCATCACGAAAGAACCTTTCAACATGATACTCTTTCATCAAACCGTATCCGCCATGGATTTGGACCGCATGGTTGGAATTTCTTCTGGCCACCTCGGAGCAATACAACTTGGCCATGGCGGCTTCCTTGGCAAACGGCTTCTGGTTGTCTTTGAGCCATCCGGCCTTGTAGAGCAAATTGCGGGCGGCTTCAGCCTCGGTAGCCATGTCGGCCAGCTTGAACGCCACGGCTTGAAACTTGCAAATGGGAGCGCCGAATTGGGTTCTTTCTCGCGCATAGACTACCGCCGCATCGAACGATCCCTGGGCACAACCCAAGCCCATGGCTGCGATCGAAAGTCGGCCGGCGTCCAGGGTGGCCAGCATTTGACGGAATCCGTCGCCCTGTCTCCCCAGCAGGTTTTCCCTGGGGACCCGGCAATCGTCGAAGTACAGCTCGGAAGTGTTCGAGGCCCTCCACATGAGTTTTTTGTGCATGGGCTTGGCTTCGAAGCCTTTTGTTCCGGTCTCGACCAGGATACAGCTCAGCTCGGGCCTTCCGTCGGAGCGCCTTCCGGTGACGGCCTGCACTGTAACCCCCATGGTGATAGGCGTGGAGGCATTGGTGATGAAAATCTTGGATCCGTTGATGACCCACTCATTACCGTCCAAAACTGCGGTCGTCTTGGTCGCGCTGGCGTCCGATCCGGCCCCCGGTTCGGTCAGCCCGAAGCCCCACAGTCCTTTCCCTTTGCAGAGCTTGGGTAAAAATTTTTGTTTTTGCTCGTCGTTGCCGTAGTAATAAATCGGCCCTATGCCCAGAGAGTTGGCCGCCGCCACGGTGGCCGCATGGGAGCCGTCGACCCGGGCTATCTCCTCGGTTGCGATGATATAGGAGATGTAATCGAGGCCTTGGCCGGAGTATTGCGGAGAGACGACAACGCCGAACAGGCCCAACTTGGCCATTTCCTTCATGGTCTCGAGAGAGAACTTCTCCTGCTCGTCCAGCTCAACGGCCCGCGGTTTAATCTTGGCCTCTGCGAATTTGCGCACGCTCTGTCGTAGCAAAATTTGTTCTTCGGTCAGCTCGTAGCTCAATGCCATCGGACGCCTCCATATTAACAAGGTAGCAGATTGCTCGTAATTCTCATAATGCTTCGAATCGGTCGCTAAATCAAATAAAGCATTGCCCAAAAAATCGGGCGGCAATTCTACGGATTTTACACCCAGCGTCACTTGGATGTAGCCGGGCGCAAAGCTTTTGAAAGCGCTTGGGCGTGAATCCTTCCGGCCGTATGAACCGGGCTGCCGGCATGGATGGGATCCCAGCCCGAAGGCTTGGCCCCACAGAGCATTTGGACGCAGAGGCCGAACTTCTCGGGTGCCTGTCCTGCGGGCATGCCGATGAGCTTTTTCGCGGCCTGCCAGGTGGATCCGCAAGGCGAGCCGCGTAAAACCGAGACAGAGGCGATGCGGTTTTCCTCTACTGTTACCTCGATATCCGGTGCGCCGAACTGACGTCCATAGGCTCCCAGGTCGGGATGCAGGCTCAGGCTGCAGCAGGTAGCCGGGGCAAACAGACCATGACGGCGTGCTTTGGAGCCGGACGCCACCACCACGCAACCCTTCTCGTGACAACGCCGCACGAGTTCGATGGTGAGATCGATATGCCGGGTATAGTCAAGCAAAAGCTCGGCTTCGATGACAGCCGGGAGGTAGCCCGAGGGATCGTCGATGACCTCGGGAAGATCCGATTTTAGGGTGAGCACCTTGGTGATGATGATATCCCGGGCCTGTTTGCGGATCCAGTCTACCTTGGATTGGGCCGCGTTTCCACGTTGTATTACCATGATACGTTGCATGGTTTGCCTCCCTGGAGGACTTCGATTCGAGGTTGAGGTGTGCTCGGTTCGATCAGTCGGTCCTATTCATGAGAACGATGTCTCCCCGTCGCAGCACCCGGGCGTATACCAAATTTCTTCCGTCGGGCGATATATCGAAATCCAGAGTATGAACATCATCCGGCTCGAACAAAAGCGAGGGACCACCCCCGCGGGTTGCAATCGACCAGCATTTGCCTTTCGTTCCTAAGGCCTCCATATAATACAACTGTTTGCCGTTACCGGAAAAACGGATTCGACGCTGCGATCTTAGGAAGGATCGGTGCCGGGTTACGGTGCGTGCTCGACCGGATGGCTGGGTGGCCTGCAGACGAAGCTCGGCTTCGCCCAACCGTCTCTCCGACCGAGCCCATCTGTATGCCAAGCTCTTGCCGTTGGGGGAAAACACCGGATACGAGACAAAACCTTGGATTTGGCCCATTTGTCTGAGGGTAGTGTGATCATTTGCGAGCATCCACAATGATCGGCGCATTTTTTGGTTTTTTTGACCCACGAAAGCCACTCGGTTGTCCTTTTGGTTACAGGTCGGCGACCAGAGCCTATAAAAATGGTCGACAAGGGTTGTGCTGCGACCCGATTCGGGATTGAGGTGCGCCAACAGGCGGTTTTCCCTTTGGGTGGCCGCGTAATATATGCCGTGATCGCACCAACAAAAGTCCCGGGCTCCCGGCATGACGGGTATCTTTTTCTCCTGACCGGTTTTCAAATCGACCAGTATAATGGCTCGAGGTTGGTGTGGGTCGGCCGAATGTTGTGTCCGGTACGCTACCCGATCACCTTGGGGTGAGAAAACCGGAAAGCGGTCGGCCCAAACATCGGAGGTGATCTCACGCAAACGGCCGTTCATGTCTTGTAACGCGATGTCCATTTGTTGCTCATGGGTTGCAAACACGATGTGTTTCGCATCTCGGGACACATCCGGCCTGCGGTAGTCGTGGACGGAAGCCGGTACAAGCAGTTTGGATTCGCCGCCCGAGGCGTCGACCTGCCAGATGGACATGTTGCCGGTTCGCTTGCTGGCATACAGTATCCATTTGCCGTCGGGTGTCCATGTAGGATCCGTATTGTAGGCTTTTCTCAAAGCGCCGTCCCGGGTGAGGGGTCGAAAGCCGGGGCGTTCCAGCTCGACGACGCCGATGTCCCGGGTAGACTGGTATCCGTTCAAATGACGGACCACCACGATACGTTCGCCGTCCGGGGACCAACGAGGTTGGATGAAAGCCTGCCGGATGTCGCCCGGCAGGATAATACGTCTTTCGGTGCCGTCCAAACGGGAGACCGCGAGATCAAACCCGGCGAAAGCATTGGGTTGGGAAAACACCAGTCGATCCCCGCTCGTATTGAGATCCGCTCCCATGGCCCCGTCGAGGATTGGCTCGTGATAACCGTCTTTGGTGTTGTAACGCTCGATCGCATGGGTGCCGGGCTTTTTGGCTGTAAAAAAAACCTCCGCGTCATCCGGGCCGAAGCAGAGACCTCCCGCGCCCTCGAGGTCTTCCACCGAACCGATCGATGTCAATCGTTGCACATCGCCTCCGGTCGTCGCCATCCACAGATCGCCGTTGCGGACGAACACAATCCGATCGTCTTTTGGGCTGATCCTCGGGAGAGTATCTACTTGTCGGCTGGATACCAATACGCGTGAGCTCCAGGCGTGGGAGGCCGGGCCGTCGGCTCCTAAAATGTCGAGCCGAAATAAAAGCGTAGTAAGGATCAACAACACTCCACCCCAGGTCAAGTACCGGGTGAATCGTTTGGTTGCCGCGCGCTTGGACACACCCCCGAGCGCCTCGAATACCTCCAATGGATGATGAAAGCGTCGGGCGGGATCCTTGTTCAGGCAGCGGTGCACCGCTTGGACGATGTATGCAGGCAGGTCCGGTCGGCGGTTTTCAAGGGGTTGAGGCTCACAGGTAAGGTGCCTTATGGCGGTCTCAACCGGGGAGCCCGCCTCGTGTGGGGGCGACCCGCTCAGCATTTCGTACAACATGACGCCCAATGAGTAGATATCCGAAGCGGGGCCGGCGGAAGTACCGTTTACCTGTTCGGGTGACATGTATTCGGGAGTGCCTTCGAGGGATACTTCCGGATCGGCATGTGTTCGGCCCAGTCGAGCGATGCCGAAATCCATCAGGATTACCCTGCGGCTCGCGTCTTCGATCATGACGTTTTCAGGTTTCAGATCCCGGTGGGCGATACCGCGTTCGTGCGCGGCTTTGAGCCCTAGACAGATACCTTCGGAAATATGCAGGGTTTCGGATACCCTCAGGGTCCGGTTTTTTTTGAGCAACTCCTCGAGGGTCTGACCGCGCACCCACTCCATGGACAAGAACACTCTGCCTTCCATTTCGAGAAATTCATAGATTCGGCAGATATTGGGATGGGTGACCGAGCGGGCCAGGCGGACTTCCGATTTGAACTTTTCCAAAGTTTTAGAAAGCATGGCTTGATCAGGGCGGATAAATTTGAGGGCCACTTTTTCGCCCAAGGCGCGGTCGAGCGCCAGATACACTTGCCCCATTCCACCTTCTCCGAGCGCCGAGATGATCTCGAATCGGTTTTGCAGGGTCGTGCCGGGTGTGAGTCTGTCGCTGTGGCCGGACTGGATGGGTTTGGCGTCCGGATCCCAGCGGACCTCGTAGACCTGAATCAGCTCTTGTTTGCCTTTGAGCCGCACGGCGTCATAGATCACCCGGGCCGGCTCGAATGAGTCGCCCAACTGGTTTTCCACCGCGCTTGCAACCAAAATCTGCCCGCCCCGGGCCAAAGATTCGACCCGGGCGGCGGCGTTGACCACATCGCCGAAAAGATCCCCGCCGTGGCATAAAACCGGCCCGCAATTGATCCCGATGCGTACCTGGATCTGTTCTTGCTCGGATTGGGTTTGGTTATGCCGTCTGAGCACCTTTTGCATGCTGACTGCGGATGATACCGCCGAGTGCGCGGAAGGAAAGCCCGCCATGATGGCGTCACCGATGGTTTTTACGATGACGCCCTGGTGGTTGATGATATGGGGAAACAAAAGCCGGTTGTGCCGCTCGACCATGGCGAGCCCGGCTTGATCGCCGTATTGTTCGAAGTATGCGGTCGAGCCGACGATGTCGGTAAACATTACCGCGCGGTCGACCTGCTCGGTTTCTCGAGGCGAGGGTGATTGCAAAACCTGGTTCAACAGGCGTTCCACTTGAACGGATGCTTTGACCCGGCGGCCCATGAGGGTTTTTTGATACGCTGCGTCCATGGTTTGTATTGGTTCACAGATTCATACCGGCACCATAAGGTCGGGCCCGGGTGGTTGTCAATCAAGGGATGATTTTTCTCCCGGATAATCCCTGGGGTTGATTTCCGGGTAGGTTTGCCGTTAGGATGGGATGATTGTATATTCGCTGCAATGTTGACGACGGCAATTTGATAGGAGGTTGCAAATGAACAAGTTAGGGTTTTTCGTCTCTATGGTTTTTTTGGTTGGGGTAGCGGGTTGCGGTTCGGACGATAATGTCAACGATTTTGGTTACAACGATATGATCAAAAATTGCAGTGCTTTGGTCAGCGGATTTCAAGCATGCGGCGGGGATGTAAAGGGCACCTGGAAGTACGAAGGCCAGTGTGCGGATGTAGAGATATCCGGATTTGAGCAACTCGAGACGTTGAAGCAAGTTTGTCCCGGTTTCGATATGGGCTTTGCCTCGGATCTCGAAGGGGACGTGATCATCGACGAGACCACCATGAAAAACAATATTACCAGCCAAACCATGGTCGCGCGGATTTTTATCCCTTCGTCCTGTATGGTGGGTGCATCCTGCTCGAAGATGGAGACCGCATTGAAAGAACAATTTGCCGGGCAGTCGGACACCCAGGCGGATTGCTCGAGCAGTGGTGATTGCCTGTGTTATCTGAGCGTGAAGATGGGAGGGATGCAGGACAGTCAGGAGTACACCATCGAAGGCGCCGAAATGGTGATAGCGGGACCTCCCCCCGACGGAGATATCCGCCTCCCGTATTGTATTACGGGTAATTCAATCGTGGTCGTACGATCCGACGAAGACGAAGAGACCGGCATGAGCGGGGATTTTTACATGCGGCTTTCAAAACAGGCTTGGTAGCCGGTATTATCTCAAGAGATCCCAGGCAGTTTTTACTTCATGATCCGGTTTGTTTTTCCTGCCGGATGGATCTGTCGGGCTCGGCCGGGAAATCATCGAAATGTGCTTTCGCGTTTTTCGATGGTGCAAGCTTCAATAGTTTGTATTGAATGCTGTCCGAAAGGGCCTGCCAGCTTGCATCGATGATGTTTTCCGATACTCCGATGGTGGACCAGATTTCTTTGGGATCTCTTGACTCGATTTGCACTTTGACCTTGGCTCCGGTACCTTTGTCGCCCTCCATGACCCGGACTTTGAAATCCACCAGGCGCATTTCGTGGATCCCAGGATAAAATTTGTACAATGCTTTGCGCAACGCATTGTCGAGGGCGTTGACCGGGCCGTTGCCTTCGGCCGCGGTGATTTCGTGCTCATCGTTGACCGCTATCTTGATGGTGGCCTGGGAGGTACACAGTCCGGGTCCGTCCTTTTCGATGATTACCCGAAAAGACTCGAGGGTAAACGGTTCGGTGAGCTGATCACAGGTTTTTTTGATGAGCAGCTCGAGAGAACCCTCGGCGGCATCGAATTGGTATCCGACATTTTCCTTTTCTTTGATGATATCGACGATTTTTTTACAATCCAGGCTGTTTTCGCCGAGCTTGAGATTGAGCTCGCGCACCTTGTACTCGATGTTGCTTCTACCCGACAGATCCGAGACGAGCACCCGTCTGTGATTGCCCACCATGTGGGGGTCGATATGCTCGTAGCTTTGCGGGTTTTTCATCACCGCATTGACATGCATTCCGCCTTTATGGGCGAATGCGCTTTTACCCACAAAAGGGCGTTGGTTGTTGGGAGGGATGTTGGCCACCTCGCTGACGAAACGGGAAATTTCGGTAAGCCGCAACAGCTTTTCTTGCGACAGCACCCGGTAGCCCATTTTCAACTGCAGGTTGGCGATGATTTGGATGAGATCCGCATTGCCGCAGCGTTCGCCGTAACCGTTTATCGATCCCTGCACCATCACCACGCCCGCTTGAACGGCCGAAAGCGTGTTGGCCAGAGCCAGCCCGCAATCGTTATGGGCATGAATGCCGCAGTGTACCGGTTCGTGGGGTTTTATGTCTTTGATGAGATGCACCATGGTGTTGGTAAGAATGTCGTAGATCTCTGAAGGCAGGCTGCCTCCGTTGGTGTCGCAAAACACGATATAGTCCGCTCCGGCCCGGGCAGCGGCCTGCAGGGTTTCGATCGCATAATGGGGATTGAGCTTGTACCCGTCGAAAAAATGCTCGGCGTCATAGATGACCTCCCGGCCTTGTTGCTTGATGTGCCGCACGGAGTCCTCGATCATGGCGAGGTTTTCTTCCAGCGAAACTCCCAGACACTCTTTGACCTGGAAGCTCGAAGACTTGCCGAAAACCGCGACGCTGCCGACGCCCGTGTCCAGAAGCGCTCGAAGATTTGGATCATCTTCGGTTCTGAGCTGCGCCCTGCGGGTGGAGCCGAATGCGGTCAATCGGGTGTTCGCAAAGTCGGCGGATTTGGCCAGCTCGAAAAACCGCGCATCTTTGGGATTGGATCCGGGCCAGCCGCCTTCGATATAATGTATCCCGAAATCATCCAATTTTTGACAGATACGCAGCTTGTCTTCGGCCGAAAAGCTGACTTCCTCACCCTGGGTGCCGTCCCTCAAGGTCGTATCATACAAAACAATGCTTCTTTTCATCTTTTGACTCCCTACCTCCCTAAGCCAAAAAAAAACCGCTGCCGGATTGAGATCTGGCAACGGTTTGTATGACTTGGTTTCTGAGGTTGTATTTTAGGCTTGGTGCCAGACCTCCAGGGTTGCATGCAGCAGGGTAATTCGTATCCCTGCTGCGCTGATAATGACGATGTGTATTTTTCCTGTTTGGTCTGGTTTCATATCTAAAAACTCACAATATAGCAGAAGACAATAAAATGCTCTAATTTGTCAAGGTTTTTTTGGATAAATCTACATGAACTATAATTTAGTTTTTTACTTTATGGGTTGCCACGCGGTCCAAATTCAGGATTTCATCCTGTAAAATCACGGAATTCACGTCAGAGTCCTTGAACAAATGCGCGTTAGGTGAGATGTATCTTTTGATTTGATCCTGGGTTGAGATGACGACATGGGACGGGATCATCGTCCCATAGGGGATCTTGATCCCCGACTGGATGCGTGTTTTGGTACCCAGGTACGAAGTCGCCCCGATGGTCACGTCGTCTTCGATCACCACGCCGTGGTTGATATATGCCCGCGGGCCGACTTTGGACTTTTTACCGATCTTGACACCCAGTCCGACAAAGGCTCCGATGCCGATTTCACTATGCTCGTCGATGAATGTGTCCAAACAAACGACCGCCAGATGACCAATGACGGTGTTTTGCCCGATTTCGATTTTACCCACCATGATTTTTCCCTTGGGGGTGCCATCCGGCAGACAAATATTGGTGGCGAGGGTTGCCCGGTTGGACAAGTAGGCGTTTGCGCCGATGCGCAGCATGGGCAGATCGCGGATCCAACAATCCGGGTAGGTTGTAAAGTCGGTAGAGCCCCGGTAACCGAAAAACCAAAAAACGATTTTCTGCAGGGCCGGAATGTATACGATCAACCAATATAGCGGCTTGAAATAATATATGGCCGTCCAGCAAAGCCCGTAGATTTTTCTGGGAGCGTACAAATAAAACCTTGGCTCCCGGGGCCATGTGCCGGGCAGGATATGACCGGAAAAGATTTTCGCGATCGAGCCGCAAAGTACAATATAAATCGACGTATACACGATCGGAGACAGTCCGATTGCAATCCATTGAAAAAACCGGTTTTGGCCGGATAAGATAAAAGGCAAGCCGGTTATGGCTATGGGTAAAAACACGATCAGAAAAAGTACGGGATAATAAAGATTGTGTGAAAAGCTAAGATATTTTTTGGCGGTATCGGAAATCGAAACACTTGCATCCAGCTGCGAGCCGGCCATCATCGCCCCCCTTTGTATTGAAACCAATATGATTGAAAAAACGCCTGCTGATACAAAAATCTTTTTGTATGTTGCGGTATGCAACCATGAATGGGAATACCTGTCAACCCTGTGCAAAAATGTTGATATGCATTGCTCTCGAACGCGCGCTCGTACGAGGCGCGACCGCTTCACCCTCGCGATCTGGGTCAGTTGCGATGTTTCAATCCACGCGCCCGTGTGGGGCGCGACAGTGGTTGGATCGTGTAATGGCCGAACATAGAGTGTTTCAATCCACGCGCCCGTGTGGGGCGCGACCCGCGCAAACCGGCGTCATGCGCATGCAGGAAGTTTCAATCCCCGCGCCCGTGTGGGGCGCGACCGCGCCTATAGGTTTATCAAAATACGGTAAACTGTTTCAATCCACGCGCCCGTGTGGGGCGCGACTACAACAAAGTTTGGGGTATATACCTGGTATCGGTTTCAATCCACGCGCCCGTGTGGGGCGCGACACGAGTAGGCGTTATCATGGCAAACCGATATTTATTGTTTCAATCCACGCGCCCGTGTGGGGCGCGACGATTTGCGCAATTTATACATAT
Organism: Myxococcota bacterium; assembly: GCA_041560255.1. Classification (GTDB taxonomy): domain Bacteria; phylum Myxococcota; class B64-G9; order B64-G9; family B64-G9; genus JBFFBT01. The sequence goes on from JBFFBT010000070.1 coordinate 21,563, forward strand.
CC
>JBFFBT010000071.1:0-21473 GCA_041560255.1 Myxococcota bacterium
CAAAATTCTACCTATACCCAGGCAGATGTCGTTTTTACTTTCCCATTCATCCCTTTGATCCTCTTGATCAGTGGAGATCCTAGTAAAGCTACTATAATTCCTTATAGCGCTACTTCTATATCGGCGTTACGGTGAAATACAAAAATGTCCAATGAACGAAGGACTCGATAATGTTTCTGGTCTGGAAGAAAAGATGATGCTATTAGGGAGGATAGCAGCATGCTTCTATTGATAAGCCTGTCACATTGAATATCCGATTACCTGGTTGCCCGCCTGTGTGATAGTTTAATATGGCTCCTACGGTCATTTTTCGAGCATCTTCTGGTAATGTTCTGGCAGTACCAGCACCAAATCGTCCTTCGTAGGAATGCCACTTGTTGGTGGCTACATTGATATTTGAAGCTGGATAATACCACCACGTACCATCACCAGTGATTTCATTTCCCAACGCATCAGTAAGGCGCACTGCTAAGTAGATATTACCGTCTGAATTGTTGGGTGTCATGTTCCTATACATACCACGAACGATGTAGGTTCTTCTGGGATCGACGGTAATCTCGGTTCCATAGATCCACGTACAAGAGTCATCTAGATTTGTGTATGCATAGCCAGAAGGGGATTCTAGATCTTCTACGACTGCGCCATCGCCATGTTTAACTGACCAACCATGAGAATCAGCCTCAAACCAATGATTTTTATTTGTCATTATCAGCTCACCGGGATCTCCTTTGTCTCCCGGTTCTCCTTTAGGACCTGGTTCCCCTCTATCACCCTTCCCACCTTGATCGCCTTTTTCTCCCTGTAAGATGTATATTTGTGCTTGTACCTCACCAAAGGAACCCATCAAGACCAATGCAAATGCTCCTGAAAGCAGATTGCTCGGAAGAAGTAGCTTCTTTTTCATTGAATTTCCTCCTTCGTCAAATCGTAGACCATCCGACTCTGTAAAAACCATTTGTTTTTCTTGAGAGCGAAGCTCGACATTCGCTACATTATCAAGATTTTTTCCTTCAATAATCCAGCCAGATCTAAAACGGTTTTTGGCGTATTGTTTACCGGAAATAGTATCTAATATGTTTTGTTTATCAATGATCACAGATTCGCTACCATCGCCATTGACATTGGATATTTCAGGCGGCAACACATCCACTTCTTGAATACAGTCGAAAAACATGAATGATGTGCATAGAAAAAATAAAAAAATCTTCATTTTGTACTCCTGATTCGACTGGTTGTTCATTTTACTTTATAATTTTACTCTTCTGGATTAGACTATAGTAATCATTGGATAATAACGTCAAAACAAGAGGTTAGTCAAGTTGAATTGTTCGTCTCATCTGATCGATTTCATGTTGCGCTGCTTTTGTTGAGATGTGGCTTCGAGGGTTCACTGATGATTCTGGTGTTGTGTTGATTTGCATGCAATTCTGTACACTAAATCACTCTTGTCCAAAATAAAATGGTCATTCATCTGGAAACACCTGTCATATATGGACCCGCTCCACATGCAACGTTGGGGTATACGTATGATAGTCGAAATCGATTCGAGGTTCAAACCTCAGGAAATCAAAATAAAAGGCATTGCGAAAGCATAGTTTGATTGTGCAGGATCGTATATTTGTATATCGTATCGACGAAACATCAACTCGAAGGAACAAAACCTATGCAACCGACACTCCAGATCGACCCCCGAATTCGGCCTTCTCCCTGTAAACCCATCCTCGTTTGGGCTCGGGATATTATGATGCCGCAGAGTCCCCCGGTCATGCACGCTGCGTTGAAGTTGCTGCTTGAGCGGGTGTCGGCCGAAGGGGATGGTTTTTGGATCCAAGGTCTCAAAGAGCGGGTTCGGGCCATGCTTCGATATGGACGCTATCGACCCAGCGGGAGAGCCAAACCTTCGAGCGAGTTTTTGCTCAATGCCGCCATACAAGATCGGTTTCCTTTGATCAATCCTTGTGTGGACGTAAACAATTTCATCAGTCTGCAATCTGGATTTCCGGCTTCGATATTTGACGCGGACCGATCAGGCTTGTCTTTGGTGCTCAGGCGCGGGCAACCCAACGAGCGATATGTGTTCAACCCGGCCGGTCAAGAGATTGATCTTACCGATTTGCTTTTGGTGGCGCGCAAAGAAGACGATGTACCTTGTGGAAATCCGGTCAAGGACAGCATGACCACCAAAGTGCAAGCCGGTACAAAAAGAGTCGTGGGGGTTTTGTACGCGCCTGTGGACGAACCGCAAGATCGGCTTTCATCTTGGGCTGAGCGGTATGCCGAAACGCTGGCCGAGTGGTGTCAAGCCGCAGATACGGGATATTCCATATCGAGCCTCGATGCGCAATAGATGGTGTCTGGTGAGATCGCTTCTCTTCTCCATGATTTCGATATAAAGCGCTTATTTTCAAGGTAAGTCGAAAAACCCCATTGGAAAAAAACTACCCGATTCTGGGTTGGTTTTGCACTAGCACATAAGAGGGGATGATCTTGGACAATATCCTCTTTTATGCATCGTGATGAACCCAGAAAAGCATAAAATTCCAAAAGGAGAAGAAAATGAAGAAAAACAGGATGTACGGTAGCTTTGTTGCAACGGCTTTGATTCTTTCGGCATTTCAGCTTGATGTCCAAGCCGAAACTTGGGAAGAGATGAGCACGGCCACCAACAATATCGATGTTGCCGCAAATAGCGGGAAGGCCTATCGAGTGAATAACTGGGGAAAAGTCTATGAACATACTGGAGGTCAAAGCTGGACATCTATCAGTGGAATACGTTTTGCGAGGAAAATTTGCGCGGACGACAATGGAGTGCCATGGGTCGCTGCCAGGGATGGAAAAGTGTATTACAGAAGAGATGGAAGTTGGATAGCTATGCATCCCGACCAGACCATTGACGCCGTTGAGGTTGGATGCGGTAGTGACGCTGTATACGTATTAGGAGAATATGGGCATGTCTATGTTTTGAGACGAAGCAGTTGGCAGAAAATTAGTGGATTGCTGTCGTATGTCTCTGTCAATGAACTCGCGCTTCCCTGGGGAGTTAACTGGGAAGGCAAGGTATTTTATGGCTACGATGGCTTGGGAGGTTGGCTTGACTTGCAGGATTATGATCTGGATGGAAACGAATATTTCGCGACAGATACCATTGCAAATAGAGCTTCTCCTTTAAGCATTGAGCGAAGCACCGGCGATATCCATTGGCTTCATGATATCCATCCTATATATATATGGATCGAGTATTCCGCGGACGCCCCAGATGATGTACATAAGATGGACTACGATGGATCTAGATCGGAAATATGGATTGTCACCGCTGGAGGCAAAGTGTATCGATATAATGAGTCGTAGTCCGACGTAAAAAACAATGAAACCAATGAATTACGGGATAACGACATGCCAACCAACCCCACAGCGAAAATGCCGCAAGACACCGCAACCACCCGCATGAGACCCATGGCGTTTTTTCGTGAAGCAAGATACAAAGCACCAATCAAAGCGCCCACGCCTACCGCACCCATTAAATATCCATAGGTGTCGGCTCCCCCCATCAAAACCTCTTTCGTATAAATAGACATCAATACAACAAAAGGCACACCCATGAGGCTCACCAATGTAAGCAGCCATAACCACATGTTGCATCCATGTGCCGATCAGAGAGATCGTCTGTCCGGCAAAAAACAAACGGAAGTTTCGATACCAAAGAACCCTGAATAAAAACCTCAATCCGCTTTGGTCGGCGTGCATTTGACGGTTGGAACTCCCCAGAGAATTGTGAGCTTTCAAAAATATAAGCACTTTTCAGTTAAAATGGGAGATACTGTCAAAGGTTGTGCTTGAGCATTTGAGCGCATCCATCAATTACCTCGATCAAGCAGCTGTTTCTTTCGACACACCATCTACAAGTTGTGCACCCGAGATATTGCCGCAGTTGAAATATGATTACTTAAAGCGTCTTGTTTAAAGAACCAATAAAGTCATGTTTCAGCTGGAACAATACAGTGCAGCTCTGGTTTTTCCAATAGGTCGGAGTAGTTGCGCTTCAATGTGTATTAAAAAGATCATTTTTTTAATCTTTCTGGTTGACGGTTTCGATCTCCGGCGGTCTTAAACAATATAGGTCTTTTTGAAAAGGAGTGAAGCCCGTGGTTACATTATTACCTTTGATCAACATGGATGAAACCTTGTGGATAGGCAATGTCTTGTCTGATGATACGAGTTGGCGCGATGACCAATCAATTGGTGATGTCATGCACTGTCGATCTTTTGAATCTTTCAAAATGATTGAAAGGCTTTCAAATTTGAAGAGATATTGAAAGGATAGGTAATGATGCGACAAAACTTGGTGCCTATGGGGATCTGTCTGTTGTTGTTGGGTTGGAGGGTTGTCTTGGCTGCTGAACCGATCATGCAAAGGGAGTACCCGGTTTACTATCCGCTGCCTATCGACATTGGAATCGTCCTATTTCATACCTGTATGGACGAATGCGGTGAAGGCAGCGTACAGGAATACGGGAGATCCTATTCTGTATGTACGCCGTCCGTGGGAGACACGCCGTGCACAGGGTGGAGTCCGTTGAATGTCATACCGGATTTTTCTCATGCCGGCTACATGGGTGGAGGTGTGGCGATTCCTTATGTAGAATCGGCATATTATTTGCATCCGGTAGAAGGCGATAACACGAGCCATATTCAGGGGCATATCGATCAATTGGCGGAGGCGATCGATCGTGGCGAAATGGATCGGGGAGCGATCGTTCTTGCGGCAGGTACATTTGAGGTATGGGACACGATACATATTTCACATAGTGGAATTGTATTAAGGGGCGAAGGTGAGAGCACGATCATCAAGGCAATGGGTGATGGAGATCTGGAGGCCAAAGACAACAACAATGACGGTAAAATCGACGACTGGATCGGTCGTCGGAGGGTGATAGACATCCATGGAAAAAACGACTTTAAGAGAGATGAACATAGTATAAGGGAAATCACCGATCGATATGTGCCGGTAGGAGCAAAGAACTTTTACGTATCCTCGACGGATGGATACACGTCGGGTGATTCTATTGTGGTGTATCGAGACTGCAATGATAGGTGGTTGCAAGTCATGGGCACGGACAAGTTGTGTGAGGAAAATGACATCTGCAGTGCGTGGAGAGCCAGCGAATACAGATTTCAATATGAGAGAAAGATAACCGCCATTGACGGGAATATGGTGACGATTGATGTTCCATTGACGCAGGCGATAGACAAGGAATATGGAGGTGGGAAGATATACAAGTATTCATTTGGCGGTCGCATTTCTCAAGTGGGAGTGGAAGATCTCATGATTGTATCAAGATACGAATCTGATACAGATGAAGATCATGCCTGGGATGGTATTGTCATCGAGTATACAGAAAACGCTTGGGTGAGAAGGGTTACTGGAAAGCACTTGGTCAGAGGTTTCATTTCCATAGGAAATGGCACCAGGCATATTACAGCTGAAGATTCGAAGTGTCTCGAAGCCAAATCGAAAATTCGTGGAGGGCGTCGCAGTCAATTTCTCTTTGATAGAGGATCTCAGATGTCGTTGTTTCAGCGCTGCTACTCAGAAGACGCAAGGCATGCTTTTATAACAGGTTCTCGGGTGATTGGTCCCAATGTATATCTTGATTGTGAAGCGAAAAAGACCCATTCGGACGATGGGCCTCATCATAGGTGGGCCCATGGTGTTTTGTATGACAATTTGCGCACACAAAGATTAAACGTAGTAAAGAGAAAAATAAATATGTCGGGACATGGATGGACTGGTGGGCAGATAGTATTTTGGAACAGCACAGCAACGCAAGAGATGTGCATACAGTCACCACCTACTTCACAAAATTATGCAATAGGTTGCACTGCTGCGGGATCATATCCGAGAGGTGACAATTGTGACGCCTGGGCTGCTGCCAAAGGGGAGTCAACGGGTTATATCGAAAGCAATGATGAAAGAGTATCTCCATCAAGCCTTTATCTACATCAATTGAGTGATCGACTGGGGAGTGATGCGTTGGATAACACTGGATGGAATCAGTACAATGGATGTCGCCAGGGTTATGTGGATTGTGATGGAGAGTTGCAGAACGGTTGCGAAAGCACACTGGATGCAAATCCCCATTGTGGTAGCTGTAATACAGATTGTTCAAAGCGTATGAACGAAAAAGCCTGCATCAAGAAAGGATCTCATTCCACGTGTGGATGTATGTCGGATGCAGATTGCCAGAGTGGTTATGTGTGTATAAATGGATATTGTGAAAATACACATTTGTGATACTTGCCATCATTCCTGTGTGCAAAATATCGGCAGATGATCTGTTCGCTCGGATAGCACCAGCACCTTTCGGCCTTCCCGGCAATTCCATATCGACATAATCCTGGTCCAATATCTCCCCATCTCGACGATGCGCCAATTGCCGGCAAACGGTTTCATATGTTTCATTATGATGCCTTTCTGTTACGTCGCTTTGGTCCTCCAAGAGTGTCACAGCTCGATGTCACGAGCCATGTCGCGAGTTTGTCGCAAGTATCCCCCAAGTCGGTCGCATTTCAACATGGATGGGCAGCCGGGCTGCATCAAGATAGATTCCATCAACTATTCCAAAAATTCGAAAAGTTGCGCCACCTATCAACTTGAGCAACTGATTATCTTTCTTCATGCTCGACTCCAGTATTTAGACGGTTCGGCCTGATGGCGGAACGCGACCAGTGCTGCTCGACCGCCTGAATAAATGCGGGGCGAACGAGTTTGGCCCGTTGTTCAAGCCAGTCACCGTGATCATTTCTGAAATAAATCCCTTCGGCAGGCTGATTGGTCAGCTTTGATTGCGATAAGAGTTTTTGAATCTCGGAATAGGTGAACCGCCCGCGTGCAAGGCCTGGTACTTTGGAGATATGCATCTCATCTAACAGCCGATCTCGGCGCGCAGTGGCCAGAAAGCGACGTTCCGCTCGGTCATACATATCAAAGGCAAGAAACCAGTCGGGCAGACGGTCATAGAAAATCGAATGCCGGGCATAACACCACTCGCCAAATAGGATGTACCGGTCAGAGAGATGCTCGAAAAGCGTATCGGTGTGGAGCGCCAACCATTCGCCGAGTTTTTTCCACTGTCCCGAGCCGGGAAGATGCAAATAAGCCCCCCTGTTCTGGGCGCGAATATTCCCATTCGCATCGAACGAGAGACCCAGGTTTGCGCCGTCTACTTTTTCTTCTACAGTCAGCTTATACCGCAGGAATTCAGCACGTTCTGATTCTGTCAGAACCTTATCACCCCTGATGTCAACCCCCGGCATGGTCGCCAGATGAGGGGTTGAAGGAAATTTGAAAAAGTCCGCTTTCACGTCCCCATCTTCTCGGAATATTTGGCTTCAACATACTCCGGGCAAAGGAACTGAACTGTAATCCCAGCCTCGATCAGGGCATCCTTCCATCCCCACCACTTACTGTCTGTGGCCTGCAATATCGGCGGCCTATCCGCGTGGGCATTGGCCACGGCGACAAACTTGCGGTCTGATCTGTCGAAATCGTTCAGATTGTCATGCGTGGGAAATTCATCGAATGAGTCGCCATTCTTTTTGATAGCCACTCTGTCGCAATACTCTGGGTTATAGCGGTGATCGTTTACCCACTTCATAAAACGATCACCGACGCCGGGCTGTCCCTTCATGGAGAGCTGCTGTCGGTACTCATCGAAAATTTCGTCTCCCGCGTCGATAATCAGGCCGCGCTTTTTGATGACATGCTCAACCGCCTCGATGCAGGCCAGGACGCAGGCGTCGGATACGGCGGAGTCCGGGTCCGGCTGGGTGGCGAGATTGGCCGTCTTCGGCACATTGGTATCCACCAGGCATTTTTTCGGCAGGCTCATGCGGAGGCCTCCGGTTTTTCGGTTTTCTGCATCCGCTTCTTCATGGCGGCCTTGGCCTGCTCGGTGATGTCGTCCATTTCATCGCCAAAGAAGTTCTCCGGCCAGTTCTGGATGTTGCCGAAGATATCGATTTGCAACGGCTCCAGGGTAGCGGGTGTCTTGGCGATATTGGCGAAATAGGCCGATACTTTTTCCTGAGGGACTGCATCTTCGGCGATACGGCGCTGCAGGCGGCGCAGGAAATGCTCCGAGTGAGTCTCGATAACCAGCTGAACATCCCTGTCTGCTCCGTTTTCCCGGGAGTTGATGACATCGATCATCACATCGGCCAGCGCCGATTGCGCATTCGGATGCAGGTGGATCTCCGGCTGTTCCATAAGGATGATCGATTCGGCCGGAGCGTAAAAACACTGCACCAGAACCGGAAGCACCTGGGATATGCCAAAACCGACGTCCGGGAGATCGACCCCGTATCTTGACCCCTTGGTACGGACCTTGACCTCGTACTCCTGCCGCTGCTCCGATATCGGGTTGACCTTGAATTCCTCGATCAGTCCCATTTCCTTGAGCTTGAGGGCAATGATCTCCTCAATAGGTTTGGCTGGCCGTTTGTAACCCAGACTGATTTTCCGGTTTCGCGCCGCAAGAATCGCCGCTACGGTATTTTCCCCTGCATAGCCGACACTTTCAGGCTCCATCCCGGTCCATGAATACAGACGCTCCGCCTTGGTACGCAGGGGGCCAAGATAACAGAGAGATCGGTAGAGCTTTTCATGGCGCAGGTTCAACTCCTGGACGAAATCCGCGTTCTGGTGATAGGCAACCACCTCATCAGGGAAACCGTAAAACCGGACCGGGGCGCCGGGATACCAGACCCGCCCCTGCTTGCGTTTTAGTGTGTAATTGGTCGAATCGACTTTGTACTCGGACTTGGCGTCCGATTTTCGCTCCATGCCGATGGACAGCCGGGATTCCTCTTTCTCAAGCAACTCATATTTCAGTTGGTCAAGCACCAGGGTGTGCTGGTCCTTATCCCCTAAGCCGACTTCGGCGTGAAAAGAGAGGTTATCGCCGGAAAAGATTTGGCCGGTCACCGGGTCCTTGAACTTCTGTATTTCTGGCAACGACCACCGGTAGTCGAAGGTGATCTTGCTTTTCGGATCGCGGCGAAAGACCATTTCCTGATAGGAGCCGAGCTGAACCGCCGAGTTCCTACCGCCCGGATAGAAAACCGCTTTTCTGTCCGGTGACTCTACGGTCTGCTTCAGCATCATCAGGAATTGGCCTATGCTGGACTTGCCGGAGCTGTTGGCGCCAAAGAACAGGGTGATAGGAGCCATACGAATGGTGCCGGTATCCTTCCAGCCCTTGAAGTTTTGTATTCGTAATTGTCTCAGCATAATTCTCCTCTCATGTCTTTATTGCCGGGTCGTCCATCGGGAAAACAGGTGGGTTTCCGGTAGGTTGTTGCCCGTCCAGGCGAGCACCTCGTCTGCAACCTGCTGCTTGTGAAATCCGCCGATGTTGGAAGGGAAAAGGAAGTTGATCGCCAGCAACTCGGGTCGCCGGTGTTCAAAAAGCAGAGAGTCAATGCGCAGAAGACAGTCGTTACGGAAAACATCCACCGCCTCGTAAATCCTGGAAGTGTCATGTTCGGAATAACGCGCCATAGGGTCTCCTGTTGTTGAATATCAGTCCAATTATTCCATTGCAAGTCGTGTCGCGAGCTACCCATCGCCATGCTGTGCCATCACCTGCCGGCCCTTGTCGGTTAGGCAATATTTCTGCAGGCGGCTGTTGGGTTTGTCGGGGATGGTCATCTCAATAAGGCCGTTATCCAGGGCCGGTTTGAGGTAGCGCTCGCGGAAAGATTTGCGGTCCGAGAGACCTAGGGCGGATTGTAATGCCTCACGGCCCATCTCTCCCTGGATCGCTGCCAGCAACTCGCCGACTTGGGGGGCGGAGGTGGTCACGGTATCCAGGATCATCCGCAGCATGAAGGCGATGAAGGGTGCAGAGTCGGTGTGTTGGTTGCTCTCCTGGATAGCCTGGTAGTAGTCGGCCTGGTGCTCGAAGATCAGGCTTTCGACCGAGATGTCGGCGAACAGGGGATTCCAGCGGGACAGAATCAGGCTTTGCCACAGCCTTCCTAAGTGGCCTTTGCCATCGGCGAAGGGGTGGATGAATTCGAGCTCGTAGTGAAAGATTGAGCCGGCGATGAGCGGATGGACATCGGTGGCGGCCAGAGCGTTTTTCACCTCATGCACCTCGCGAGGCGGAGCAATGACCCGCTTGCCCTCCAGAATCGCGGTGATCTGCGCCTCGCTGAGAGTGTTGCCTTCGATGGCCAGTGAGCCGTGAATAGTGCGGATACGGTAGATGCGCCGTAGTCGCAAAGCTCTTGCCTGGTCGGCGAGCACGGTCAGCCGTCCGATGGCCTCGCTGATCGCGGCGACCCGGTTCAGGATCTCGGGTGTGATGGTGTGGGGTGGCTGGTACGCGGATTTTGCACTCATTCCGCACCTTTCCTGGTTCGAGTATTTCTGGATTGCCTCGCCGTACTGCCGAATAATCCGTGCAGACAGCAGCGTAATTCATCATTGAACGGATCTCTATATGAAAGTGTTCTATATCAAGCGAAGCTGATTGTCTCCAAAAGTTTTTATTAATCAATTTGTTATACAAGCCTTGGTCATCCAATCAAGACGAACAAAAAGGATGCCAATATTCCATATATCATGTTGTATTTTTACAAGGCTTTCAAGAATACATTCTTTTGATTTATGGGGTACTTGGTCCAATCTACACGCAACATGTAGGTCTGTACATAAATTTACAAAATCACCACAACAATAGAAACCATTGTTGTCATAATGTATAAGATCAAGGACCTGCTGTACCTGTTCTTTGATTGTCATGGGCTATCCACCAAAATCAGGGATTTCCATCAATGATTTCAGAATATACGAATAGAATCAAGAAAGTAGGCATTTAGCTCAGTCTGCAAAGAACCTGAACTAAAGTACAAAGTCAACTGAAAAGCTAGAAATGTCGCCTAGCGAATGATCTACCGGAGCCTGATTTTAGATATTTTTCAAATCGTATGGCGGTTTCTTCTTCATCAAAAGCCAGATAGACTTTTAGCTTCCAGGGTCGATATTTCTCTGTATGTTTGCTTTTCCCGGCGTTGTGTTCAGCAAGCCGATTTTTTAGATTGTCTGTGAATCCAATGTAGTGTCTGTTGGGATTTGGGATATTTTCGAGTATGTAGGTGTAATACATAGGATATTGTATACCACATTGAGTTTCTGCGAGCCACACCGAAAAGACTAGCAACTCAGACAGTTTACTCAGGTAGCTGCTTTAGGGGGTTTATTGAATTTGATGCCTGCAGCGCCGTAGCTTTTGCGGAGGCGTGTCCGCCTTCGCCTGTAAAACCACAGGTTTCGGCGTGATCATCCTTCGCTGCGCTTACGCGAGCGAAGGATGGAGGCGGCGGGAATCGAACCCGCGTCCGAAAGTGCTCCGTTCGGTACCACTACATGCTTATCCCGTGTTTTGATTTAGCAAGATTGCAGCCCAACGGGCAGGCTTACAAGCTTGCGATCCCGGGCATAGAATTTCGCCTTACCTCACCCGAGCTCTCGGTTCGGCTATCCTGCTCAATGACGCCCGACACCGTTCCCGCAGGAGAAAAACGGGCGGACGTGGCGGCTCTAGGCTGCCATTGCCAATGGTTCGTCGGCAATTAATGGTTTTCCAGGTTTTTACGAGGTCCCGGAGTCCCCGGCATGCGGCCCGAATTTTACACCCCCGTCGAAACCAGGTCGCCCCCATGACAGGTGGGAAGATTCGAAAACCTTGATGTCGCATATTTTCAAAGATCCCACCGGTATTCTACCATTTTGGAGCATTCACGCAAGGTATATAGAAAAAAAACTTGTCGTTGACGGATTCTCAGGATGAGGATGACCGTCAATTGGAGTCTAAAAAAAAATAACTCTATACAATCCCTAAAAGATGATATACTTTAATGGTCGTTTTCTTCTGGAAAACCCGGGTAAAAAACCCACAAAAACCAAACCGTTTCTATCGAGGCGTCGGAGTTGGTTGCTTGTTTACTATGCCTCGGTAAGGGATCGGTGCGATATGAAAATATTTGTCGGAAATCTACCATTCAATTTCAATGACCAGTCATTGTCGGAGCTTTTCGCGTCGTATGGGGAAGTGGAGTCGGCCAGAGTCATCACGGACCGTGATTCGGGGCGTTCACGTGGATTCGGCTTCGTTGAGATGAATGATGGATCTCAAGCGAAACAAGCCATTGATGCAATCAACGGTCATGAGATAGACGGACGAGCGCTTACGGCCGGTGAAGCCAGACCTCAAGAAAAATCGGGAGGGCGGGGGAGAAAAAGAAACTGGTAGCATACACACGTCGGTATTGGATATATCGCTGATAAACTAAAGTATGTTGAAATAATAGGATCGCCTATGCCTAGATGTCCGATATCATGCGGTGACTGCTGTGACCAATGGGCGGATGTCGACGTCCTGTGGAACAGAAACCGGGGTCAATTATATCGGGATGAACCCTGTCCACACCTGGGTTCCAAAGGGTGCACGCTCACTCGAAACCGGCGCCCAAAGGTATGCCTCGAGTTTCTGTGTGTTTTAGCGCTGCATACCATCAAATCCAGAGGAAGTTGAATCCGGATTGTCATCAAGTCAGGGGGTTCGGATCCATATCAAGCTCAGCTCATGATCCATATTAGGAGTTTGAGCCGGCCGGCAATCACCAGCCACCAGGTTTTTTTTGTTTTTCGTTCCATTTGAAGATCTCGTCTTCGAACATGAACAATCCCAGTGGGCAAGGAGGGTTGTTGAAATCGACGTATTGACAATCGTCTTGGTTGCACTGGACAAAAAAAGTGTTTTTATCTCTTAGTCCCGACATTTGTTTTTTACATAGATGGATGTTGACCATCTCGTTGACGATGTCACAATGGTATGGCCGTTTTTTTTTAGCCAAGATATTTTTACCTTTCTCGTGCCGGGACTTCGATTCTTGGCTGGTTCACCAAAAACATGGTGATACAAATCTCCAAAGTCCCAACAACATCTTGATAAGGTTATGTAATTACATCAAGCTGGATCGAAAAACAATCCCATCTCGATCGTGCGGGTATCTTTATGATATCACGAATGGCTCTCAATAACTTGTTTTATTGGTTTCGTATCGAAGCTTGTTTGAAACGGCAGATATGCACATCAAGCTTCGTCATTTGTCCCCATGTCTGGTTATGATGCGCCTGAACATCTCGATGAGGCCCATGGTGAGCAGATATATGGCTTGGGCTCCTAGATTGACTTCGGCCGAGCGATCGAAAAGCAGCGACAGAGTCGGTGCGAACAAATCTTCGGCTTTCCAACAGGCAATCAATATGGGGACTTTGGGCAGTGGCTTCAGTACGGCCAGGTAGTCGGCTTTTTCGAAAGCTTCTCCTTGAAGGGCTTTCGGGTGGAAGGCGGCAAACAAATCCAAGGTGTCAAACAAAAGATCCGGGTCGGACTCGAGCATTTCCTGCAGGCCCTTTTCGCAACGATGAGAAAAAAATCTCGTCCAATCAGAAGCGTTTTGCAGATCTTGAAAACGCACCCAGGCGCCGGTCGGATCCAGTCCCTGGGCTTGGGCGGCGTAGTTCAAGATCGGCAGGTGCACCCAGTTGTTGACGTGGCAGGTAGAGTGGAGGTTGCCTTTCCGATCCAGGTAAAATTGTTTTCCGAGACACCTCAACACCAGATGCTCTCCTGCTCGAGCGGCTCCCAGCTTTTTTGCTCGGGCGTCAAAATCCAGCCGGCCGATATCTTTTTTGAGTTTTTCCAAGAGCTCGTCTCGAAGTGCTTGGGGTGATTGGACCAAGTTGGCTGGTATTTTTTCCCGCACCGCTTCGAGATCTTCGGTTGCATGGGGGCAGCGATCGATGGATCGGGGTTCTTTGAGCACGGTCGCCGCGAAAGCCATGCAGGTCGGCAGACCGCATTCCCGGCAGTTGGTTTTCGGCAGGCGCTTGAGAATATCCAAGATGGTAACAGTCGGCATCGTGTCGGTCCTTCTGGATTGATTTTATCCCCATCGAAACAGGTGTTGTTCGATGGTTTGCAGCTGGGTTATGTCCAAATGAGGGCAGTCGGAAGCATTTTTGACCCCCTCTATGAGGTGTATGGCAAAAACCATGCAGGTGGGATAGGCGCAGTCTTTACAGTTGGTTTTGGGTAGATGTTTCAAGATCTGCACAACCTGCGGTGGTTTTGGGACCGAGTAACACGGGGTGAGGGCGTCTCTCTTTTCCCAGATGGCGTTGATTTCGTCTTTCAAGATCCGTAGGATTGCATGTGCTTCGGCTTCGTTTCTCAGTGCGTTGATTGCAATCAGCTTGGAGTGCAACGTGACCAATTTACCATGCCACCGAAACGTCAAGGCAGGCGGATCAGCGCAGAATGTATCCGCGCCCAGCTCGGCATGGATGTAGGGTAGGGCTTCACTGATGTCGTTGTCGAGGCGGGCGTGGCAATGGAGCACATCTTGATCGGGATGGCATTTGGAACGAAAGATCTCTACGGAGTATCCCGTAAGCAATTTTGATTCGGCCTTGAATCGGGGTTGAAACCCATGCATGTTCGTACCTACCTGCGGTTGGGTTGAAAAGCCGGTTGTCTACAACCAGAGTAGCATACTTTGGTGCGAAGATGCTGTCGTCTACGGGTCCAAAGTTGTCGATTGCGGTCAAATATCGGGTTGCTCGATTAACGATCGGCTCGTTTCGCGACCGAGCTGGGACATATGCCGAACCTTTTTCTGAAAGCCTGCGAAAAGTGACTGAAGCTCTGGTAGCCGACATGCAAAGCGGCCTGGGAGCTGTTGCATTGTCCGCTTCGCAGCAGCTCGTAGGCATTCTGCATTCTATGCTCACGAAGGTAGGCGTAGACCGGAATTCCGAACATTTTCCGAAACCCTCGTTTGAGCCTGGTCTCGCTCATGGAGATTTTCCGGGCAAGCGCATGCATGTTGGGTGGGTCGGCGGGTGAGTCGAGAAGCAATTTACGGGCGTATCGAAGCTTTTCCTCGTCGCGATTCGTAAGACTGCGATCTGCTTGGATGGGCGCGGCCAATTGCAAAGACAGCTTGAGATACAGCAGCTCGAGGATTTTGCTCTCCCAAAAGAGGCCTGCCAAATTGCCTCGATAGGGGCAGGTATACAACTCATCGATCAATATTTGCATCCTGGGCGTCGATTGGGTGGTCGTGCACCAGGCGGCGTCTTTTGCATCGGATTGCAGCAATCGCTCAAAAGATTTAATCGGATGGTGCCGACCGTCCGCGAAGAGCTCCTGCATCACGGTTTGATCGACCAGGATGCCCAGCCACTTGACCGGTTGGTGTGATTGATAGACGACCGTTTGGGTTTGACCCGGAATATAACAAATGCTCGTCAAGCCCGGTTTTTTATCGGTATGGCGGGTTTGCCGGTTCAAACGGCATGCATACTCCCCTCCGGCGACAAAGTCTATCATAAAGGTCCTGCTGTGCACTTCCCATTTCTCGGTAAGCCCGGGATAGGCCGGGTGGTTGCGGACATTGACCTGCAGGCCCGGGCGTAGAGGTATGCGGGTGATATCGTTTTGGATGTATTCGGGTAGCTCTCCGTTTGTATACCGAAAATCGAAATACGGGTTGCCGCAGATCTGACACATATTTAAACTCCGTTTTGCGATGATCTATCGTATCGAGTCGTCATGATTCGAGTTTATCACAATTTCCTGCCCATTCTCCAAAGATGATTCTCCAAAGATGCTTGTTCTTCAAAGACCCTGCCGGTACAATACAAACTAGAGTTCCATACATTGTCCGTTTGTCCAATACGAGGTGTCAAGTGTGCAAAATGAGTAAAACTATAGGGTGTCTCGGTTTGCTGTGCATCGGGTGGTTGAGTCGGGGTGGCGGTGTGCCGGTAGGAAAGACGGCCGAAAACAAGCAGATTGATGGATTGGAAAAAGAAAGACATGCATTGGTCAAAACCCTATCTAAAGAGATATCGGATCAAAGGGTTCTGGATGCAGTTTCGAAAGTGCCCCGGCACCGGTTCGTGCCACCGGCTCTTCGACTCAGGGCATACGAAAATCGACCGTTGCCCATAGGTAACAAGCAGACCATTTCTCAGCCTTTCATCGTGGCATATATGACCCAATCCCTGCGCTTGACCGGAAAAGAAAAAGTACTGGAAATCGGAACCGGTTCGGGTTACCAGGCGGCCGTTTTGGCCGAAACCGCCGGGTCGGTCTTTACGGTTGAAATCATACCGAGCCTGGCCAAACGGGCCGAGGAGACCCTCACCAAACTGGGATATACGAACATCAAATACAAAATCGGAGATGGTTTTGATGGTTGGAGCGAGCATGCGCCTTACGACGCCGTGATGGTCACTGCATCACCCAAAAAAATCCCGCAGGCACTGGTGCGCCAGTTGCGGGAAGGCGGGCGGCTCAGCATACCTCTAACCTCGGGTCGCTGGAATCAGTCTCTCAAAACGTATGTAAAAAAAGAAGGCCGATTGATGGAGCTCGCCAGCTTGCCCGTGGCGTTTGTTCCCATGACAGGAAAAGCCGAAAAAACCCCGTAAGTTGTACAATATTTACGACATATCGGTCCAGTCGAGGATGACCTTGGCCGAGTCCCCGGTTTCCATGATTTCGAATGCTTGCTGAAATTCGGCCGCCGGGAAATGATGGGTGATGACCGGATTCAAATTCAAGCCGGACTGCAGCATGCTGATCATCTTGTACCAGGTCTCAAACAGCTGCCTTCCGTAGATCCCTTTGATTGTCAAACCCTTGAGTATAACTTGGCTCCAATCGATGGCCGTGTCCCCGGCGGGAATACCCAGAAGAGCCAATTTTCCTCCGTGGTTGATGGTCTTGATCATGGATCTGAGCGCCTCGCCGTTGCCGGACATCTCCAGACCCACATCGAAACCTTCTTTCATGCCGAGCTCGGACATCGTTTGTTCGATAGAGCTACGGGTGATATTCACAGTCCGGGTTGCGCCGATGTGTTTTGCCAACTGCAGTCTTTTGTCGTTGATGTCGGTGACGACCACGTGACGGGCTCCGACATGTTTGGCGATGGCGGCGCTCATGATGCCGATAGGTCCCGCTCCGGTGACCAGCACATCTTCTCCCACCAGATCGAAACTCAGAGCGGTATGGGTTGCATTGCCGAAAGGATCCAGAATGGCCGCCAGATCGTCGGAAATGTCGTCCGGTATGGGAAAGGCGTTACCGGCCGGGATCACCAGGTATTGTGCGAAAGCGCCCGGCCGGTTGATCCCGACGCCGATTGTTTTGCGGCACAAATGCCTGAATCCGGCGCGGCAATTGCGGCAAAATCCACAGGTGATGTGGCCTTCGCCCGAAACCCTCTGGCCGATCTTCAAGCCGGTGACTTCGGCCCCGATTTCGGTTACTTCTCCAACAAACTCATGACCGATGGTCATATCGAGTGGTATGGTTTTTTGGGCCCATTCGTCCCAACGGTAGATATGGATATCGGTGCCGCATATCGCGGTTTTTCTCATCTTGATACGTACGTCGTTACGCCCCAACTCCGGAATTGGTAACTCTTTTATCCATATGCCTTTTTTGGGTTCTTTCTTGACCAGCGCTTTCATGGCCTTCCTTTCCGGGAGATCCTCCCATGGTGCCAAGGCGTATCCTAATTGTTCTTTGGTTCGGGTCAAGTATGATGTTGGGGTTTTTCAAAGTTGTAACGGGTTTGATCTGGGTGATTGACATGTCCCGGATAGAGCGGATACTTTCTATCCCATGAGCGACCCAAGTAAATTGATACACGGATTTGAAGGCAAAAAAATTGCGGTCATCGGCGATCTGGTGATCGATGAGTATGTGTTTGCGACCCCGTTGAGGATTTCCAGGGAGGCCCCGGTGGTGATTGTGGGTGAGGAAAGTCGGCAGGTTCGCCTCGGCAGCGCCGGTAACGTAGTGGCCAATATACGTTCTCTCGGAGGCCGTCCTGCGCCGGTGGGATTGGTGGGAGACGACGCCATGGGCCGCACTGTCGTGGACATGATGCAAAAAAAAGACATCAACCCCGAAGGAATCCTCGTCGATGCATCCCGCCCCACAGCAACCAAAACCCGGATACTGGCTGGAGACGCCAACACGGTGCGGCAACAAATGCTTCGGATCGATCGCTTGAGCCAGATGCCGGTCGAGGTGAAGGTTCAAAAACGGCTCACGCAGCTTTTGATGCATTCGCTGGAGGATGCTCAGGCCTTGGTGGTGTCGGATTATGGCGAAGGTGTGGTGGCAGGGCAGGTGTTTGAGGCGATTTCCGAGATCGTTCGAAAAGACCGAATACCGGTGTTTGTCGATTCGCGTTTTCGGATCGCTTTTTATCGGAATGCATGTGCCTTGGTACCCAATGAACCGGAGCTTCGGGCCGCGACGAAGCTGAAAGTGGATACGGATGAGGAGCTCGAAAATGCCGGTAGGTGGTTGCTCGATCATACCGGAGCCGAAGTGGTGTTGGTCAAACGGGGCTGCCGGGGCATGGCCTTGTTCGAGCGGGAGAAACCTACTGTGAAAATCGCCGCGTACGGTTCCGACGAGGTGGCTGACAGGATTGGAGCGGGTGATACGGTGCTTGCGGCGTACGCATTGGCCAGGACGACGGATATGTCGCCGGTACTGGCGGCGCGGGTGGCAAATACCGCCGGTGGTATCACTGTGACCAAGTCCGGTACCTCGGCGGTCGGAGCCGCAGAGCTCGCTGCAGCCCTGGAGCGTGGTGGTTGATAACCTCAAGAGCCAAAATCAGGAAGCTCGACGAACTGGTGTTGGTTGCCGAGAAGTTACGCGAAAAGGGAAAAACACTTGCGCTCACCAACGGTGCCTTCGATTTGTTGCACGTCGGGCATGTTCGCTATCTTGTGGCGGCGGCCGAATTGGCCGATGTGTTGATCGTGGCGGTCAACGACGACGACTCGGTGCGTCGACAAAAGGGACCCGCCCGCCCGATTGTACCCTTGGACGAAAGAGTCGAAATGTTGGCGGCGCTTGCGTGTGTCGACTACCTGGTGAGTTTCACACAGGATGACGTCGGGGCGGTCATTTGTGCCATCAAGCCTGATGTGCATGTAAAAGGTACGGATTATCGACCTGATACCATCCCGGAACGAAACCTGGTGTTGTCCTATGGGGGTCGTGTGGCGGTGGCTGGAGATGCAAAAAATCATTCCACCAGTGAAATCATCCAAAAGCTTGTTGGAAAAAAACCTTCTAATGGATAATCCGTTGAACATCCTTCACTTGTTGTCGTACCATCTTTATACCGGGCCGGTTGAGCCGGTGCTCAGGCTTGCTCAAACCCAAACAGAGATGGGACATTCGGTGAAATTGGCGATTGATACGGTCAGGGATGGAGATATCGCAAAGCAGGCGGAATCATACGGCGTGCCCATTGATACACGTTTTGCGCTCTCGGCAAAATCGAATCCGCTCAATCTCGCGTTTGATCTTGTAGCACTGCGACGCATCTGGATCCGTTCGCAGGTGGACATTATTCATGCGCATCGGTCGCATGATCACACCCTGGCCGCCTTGACGCGGCACAGAAAATCCAAAACCATCTTGGTTCGTACATTGCACACCGAAAGAGCCTTGGGCAGGGATAGAAGTTGGCAGCTCAAGCGGGTGGACGGGATCGTGACGGTTGCGAGAAAATTTCGCAATCTGCTGATAAAAAGGGGTTTGCTGGCGCCGGATAGAGTGATATCGGTGGAAGGCTGTGTGGATGCGGCGCGTTATTGTCCCGGCCGGGATGCAGAATCGTTACGCCGGCAGTACGGCATTCCGGCGCATGTGCCGGTGGCCGGGATTGTCGCCCGCATGAAGCCGAATCGCGGGCACCATCTTTTGCTACAAGCCTGGGGGCTGGTGACCAAGCGGTTGCCCGAGGCGCTGTTGCTGATAGCGGGGCGGGGTGAGCTCGAGAGCCAGTTGCGTAGAGCCGTTACGCAAAAACCTTGGGCCGAAAGGGTCATATTTTTGGGGTACCGGCGGGATTTGCTGCCGGTGTACAGAGCTTTCGATCTCAAGATCATATTGGCTCCGGGTAACGACGGGACGTGCCGGGCCGCGCTCGAGGCCATGGCGACAGGCGTTTGTGTCTTGGCATCGCATCAAGGCGCCTTGTCCGAGATAGTTACCGACGGAAAAACCGGTAAATTGATCAACCGCATGGATCCGCGTGTCTTGGCGGATGCTTTGGTGGAAATGCTTAGTGATCGCCATCGACTCAATACAATGGGGCTTCAGGCAAGACAGGAGGCCTTGGTTCGCTTTGATCGCTGGAAACAGGCTCATGCCGTCGAAAAACTCTATCGACGTATCATCAATTGGCATGAACCCGAACCCAAGTGAAAGGGACACATGTGAAACCAGTACTCGAATCGGTGCCCATACCGCCTAAAAAAGTGATCGTCATGCAAACGGCTTATGTCGGTGATGTGGTGTTTACCTCTCCATTGGTGCGGGCCATTCGATCTTCTTGGCCTCAAACCAGTGTGTCTTTATTGGTTCAACCGTCCTATCGTGAAGTGGCGGAATGCATCCCCGGGGTTGAGAGGGTGCTGACCTTCGACAAACGAAAGTCCGAATCGGGCTTTTGGGGGCTTCTCAAGGTAAGCCGAAAGATACGCAAAGAAAACTTCGATATGTTGATTTCGCCGCATCGCTCGCATCGCACGGCCTTGTTGGCGAAATTTAGCAGCGTGCCGGTTAGGATTGGATATAGTCGGGGGCTCGGTCGTTTGTGCTACCACTTGCGACGGAAACATACACCGGGTGAGAGCCCCATCATATCCTATGATTTGAAGTTGCTCGAGCAAATTGGAGTCGAGCCGATGGGTACCAATCTGGAGCTTTCCGCCCCGACCGAGCAAAAACACTATGTCGAAGAATTATTTCGCCGCAATCGACTGACCGAGGACACCAAGTTGGTTGGATTGTGTATCGGAGCTCATTGGCCCACCAAACGTTGGCCGGCGGTGTATTTTGCAAGCTTGAGTGAATCTCTGATAGAAAGAGGTTATCAACCGATCATGTTGGGAGGACCTAACGAGCATTCCATTGCGGCGGCGATCGAGGGATTGCTCAAAATGCCGCTGCTCAGCTGCGTCGGTAACAGTTTTTCGGAGTCGGCGGCGTTGTTGGATCGCTGCAAAATGGTGGTGGGAGGTGACTCCGGATTGACTCATATGGCGAGGGCTCTGGGTGTGCCTACAGTGCTGATTTTTGGTCCTACAGATCATCGCATTCATACATTTTCGGATAGAAACAAAGTATTGACGGCCAAAGTGCGATGCCGGCCGTGCAGCCATCATGGCCCGCGGCGGTGTCCGGAGCATCATCACGACTGCATGCGCCTCATCAGTCCGGAAGAGGTGCTTCAGGCTTTGAAGGATATATCCAACCTTCAAATTCCCATTTCATCCATAAGAAGAA
>JBFFBT010000072.1:0-20935 GCA_041560255.1 Myxococcota bacterium
AATGGATCCTGGATAGAATCTATCCAGGATGACGGCATTTTATGCAACTGGCGAGTACAATATAAAAGGATAAAGGAAAAAATCATGGCAAGTGGTTTTATCGATTTCAAAATACAGGAGAACGTGTTTTCGACGGATGAGATGAAAATGGTTTTTGATGAAAGATCAAGAATCGAACGATGGCTGAAAATCGAATCCGTACTAGCCGAAGTACAGGCTGAGAATGGTGTGATTCCGCAAGAGGCGGCGGAAGTTATTGCAAAAAACGCACATATCGAGAGTATAGATATCGAAGCGATACATGCGGAATATGAAAGTAATCGTAATTCATTACTTCCGGTATTGATGGGGTTGCGTAGAGCTTGTGGAACGAAGCATGGTGAATATGTACACTATGGTGCAACGACCCAGGATATTGTAGATACCGGCCAAGTGATGGAGATAAAGCAGAGTATGAGAATATTTTATCGTGATCTGCGAAAATTGGAAGAAATATTATTAGTTACAGCTAAGGAGCATATAGATACGGCGATGATTGGGCGTAGTCACAGTCAACATGGCTTACCCATAACGTATGGATTGAAAGTGTCCGTATGGATGACCGAAATACGTAGACATATAGAAAGAATCAAATCTCTTGCCGGAAGAGTATTGATAGGTCAGTTGTCGGGAGCTGTGGGCACCATGGCTGCCTATGGTGATAAGGCGTGGATTATAAGAAGCGAGACCTTGAAAAAGTTGGGTCTAAAAACAAGTCAAAATTCATGGCACACATCGAGAGACAATATCGCTGAAGTGAGTCATTGTTTTGCAATGATAGCGACAACTATGGCTAAAATGGCCAATGAGGTATTTCAACTTGGAAAAACCGAAGTGCTTGAATTACGCGAATCAACAAGTGGAAAAAAAACCATGAGCAGCTCAGCTATGCCGCATAAAAGAAATCCCGTATTATGTGAAAGAATTGTAGTAATGTCAAAGCACGTGAGAGCGCTTTCGTGTGTCGTCCTAGAAGCGATGGATCAAGAAAACGAGAGAGATCCGAGATCTTTATGGTCGGAGTGGTTAGCCATACCACAATTGGCGATCTATACAGGTACGGCACTCCATTATAGTATAAATGTATTTCAAAATCTTGAAATAGACATTGAAAGAATGAGGAAAAATCTAAAAACATACGGTGAAATGGTTGTATCCGAATATTTATTATATGCGCTCGCACCCTATATAGGAAAAATGAATGCTCAAGAAAAACTACACAAACTGATTCGGATGGCTGAAAAGGATAAGATGTCATTTAAGGAAATTCTCATACAAGATCGAGAAGTCGGTAAATATATAAAGGATAAAGATATCCACGTACTAGATCACCCAGAACTCTACACAGGTCACGCAAAAAATATTGTTAATGCTGTGATACATGATATCGAGCATGCCAGAAAGAATGAGTCTGAAGACTGCATTATGTAAATATCACTGTAGTTGCATATCGATATTGTAATACAGATATGAAGTCTGCAAAAAAAGTTATAAGAGGATAGCATGATAAAGTAAAGTTTTTATAAGAGCAATGAAGAGTATACAGAAAACAATAATAGTTGCGACCATAGGAGGATAAAGTGAATACCGAAGGAAAAACAATTAAAGTACACGTGTCGTATATGGCCCAGGTGAAAAAGATGGTTGGAATATCTAGTGAAGATGTTGAAATTGACTCGAAATGTACAGCTCAAGAAATGATTCAAGATCAATTATGTAAAAAGTATCCAAACATGGCTGAATATATATTAGGCAAAGACGGAATGATACGACCAATAATCCTTGTATTTGTAGGAGACGATAAATTGGAGGTGCACATACCAAGAAAATTGAAAAATGGCGACGAAATTACAATTATGTCGCCGATTACTGGGGGATAATGATATGCAGAAAAAGATATCGTTATGCTTCAGTAAATAAAATAAAAATGTAAACCCCAACGTTGAATATAACGATGTATTGAGAGCGCACGAAATCAGCTGACTACAACAAAATGTGTGCATATATTTGATTGAGCCGGGATTTAACTTTTTGTGGTTTTTGGAAACAATGTCATTCTGGCATGCTTTAAGCCGGAAACTATAATTTTAACAATGGATCCTGGATAGAATCTATCCAGGATGACGGCATTTTATGCAACTGGCGAGTAAAATTAAACCGATATAAATAAAAACAAGAAAATGGAGAGAAAATGCGCACTCTAGTTATATACGATACGATGGGAGGCAACACTGAGAAAGTAGCCCAAAAAATAAACAGTGTTATAATGGATTATTGGGGTAACTCTGAGTTGGTTAAAGTGATTCCGGACAAGAAAATAGAGTTTTATAATTATGATATAATATTTTGTGGATCTCCAAATATTGCCTGGACGCCGACTCAGGCAATGATGAAATATTTGAAAGAAAAGCTTTTAGAACATCGCATTCGAGGAGACATCAAGACATGTTCACCAAAGATTCCGGGTAAGTATGCGATATGTTTTTCGACATATTGCGGAGCTCATATTGGTGAAGATGAAGTATATCCAGTAACATCATGGATGGCGTCACTATTCGGCCATATAGGATATACGATCTTGCCATCAATACACATACCAGGAGAAATGAGGGATTTTGGGCAGAACAAAGAGTGGATGGATAGTCGGCGATTGGAAAAGCTCAATACTTTAGGTATACATGGTGATATTCGAAACCGACCCAACGATGAGGATCTAAAAAATATTGAAATATTGGTAAGAGGAGTGTTAACATCGCTAGAAAATTATAGAAAATAAGGATTTTGGGCAAAAAAAGAAATCGGGGGTGGTGCATGAAATATCGTATTTTTCTTGTCATTTGGTTGGTGGTGTTTTCATCAGCCGATGGGTTGTCCAAGCAGCCTGTCAATCTCGAACCTGCCGTGCTCGGCAGTTCGTTGAATGGTGAGATTGACGCTTCGATTGCCCGATACAAAAATGATAAACCCGGGGAGATAAAAATTATCGGAGATCTGGATGGACCAAAAGCATCTCCGATTGCGGTAACCGGAGGTTTGGTTTCGATGGCGCTGGGGGGCATTACGGATTTTTTGCTGGAGCGGGCTCGTGAAGAAGCAATCGCTTTTGTTATGGATCAAATCGGCAAAGGCATTTGTAAGCATCAGCTTTGTAGGGAGGATATTTTTAAAAATATCTGTGCCTTGACCAGTGCTGTGAATCAGTCCGATCTGGATCTCAACCCGGGCAGGATGTTTTACCAGGCAGTGAGACAGGATCTGCATGGGTTGCCCGATTCGATTGCGGATGCGTTGGAAAGCAAAGATATCAATTTTGATGGCAAAGATCTGATTGCCTGCGGTTTTAAAATTGGTTACGGAATACATCGAGGCCTTCAGAGAAGACTCCCTCCCGAAACCATGATTATCGACGCAGTCAACCGGCTTGGAGCATTGCAGGCGTGTAAAAATGCGCTCGATATGCAAGCCGCCAATCATAAAGCCTTCGAGGCTTACGAATTGGTACGGTCATCTGTTCGCTTGTTGATGTGGGTGTTGATAAAAAGCGATGATTTACAGGATATACAAAAATACAGTTTAAAACCTTCCGAGTTGGTTGATACGATTATGCAAGAAGTCGAAAAATCAAATAAGAATGAGAAAGAATATCTAGCCGGGCTTAAAGTGACTTTGGAGCATCTGGCCCCGATATGCATCCGGCTTGTAAAGGACGCACGCGAGCTTCGAAATGCCGAAAAAGAAGAGTTGATCACCCGAGTCGAAGATGTGTTTCGATCTGCGACAGAGATACTTTTTACCTCTTTGCTGCAATCTCATCAGGAGAGCAAGGTGGAGATCGATAAGATAAAAAACATCTTGGTGAGCGTTCAAAACGGAGTAGAAAAGGTGTTGTCGGGAGATTTCGCCGGAGGGATGGTTGCTGTGATGTCCATCGCGGGTTTACCCAAAGACCAAGAACCTTTCAAGAGCTTGTTTGGATTTAGCGCACTGCTCGTGGATATAGCCGGTGCGCAAAACAGTCAAGAAATCACGGTCGCGCTAGAACGCGCCGCGGCGCCCGCCGGCAGTTGGAGGCTGCGCAGAAAACAAAATACCATCGGTTTGGGGGCTTTATTTGGGGTTGGAGCCGGATATGAAAAGTTGACCAAACCAGGGGTGTCCGAGGGTAACCTGCCTGCAGGATTTGTATCGGGTATGTACCTGCCGATTGGTTTTCAGGCATCCACTCCGGTGGGATCGAGTTGCGCATTGGGAGTGATGTTGCAATTCATCGACATCGGTGCTCTGGGTCAAGCATGGATAACCGACAACGAAGACGAGCTCAAAGTCAATGTCGAGCCCGAAATCGGTTTCATGCAGGTGTTTGCGCCTGGATTGCAGATTTTTTTCGGTCTTTGGAATACACCCTTTACTGTTTCGGTGGGCGCGGAGTATGTCTTCGAGCAGCGCGGCGTGGTGGCAAATGGAAATGAAAAATCCTACAATGCATTGAGAATCGGAGCAAACCTGGCCGTAGATGTGCCCATTTTTTTGTGGTAGTGAGTCTGCTCGTGATCGATTTTACACCGCATCTGACAAAATCAATGGGTGTAATGATCGATCACCCGTTGGACGGCGGCCTCGCAGACTTTGCAGAAAGGCTTTGTTCCTTTGGTAAACATGATGCAATCCGTCATCGGTCGATAGAGTCCTTGGGATGAGTAGCCCGCGCCCAGAAAGGCGCCTACTTTTCCTTTGGCGGGATCCTTGGACAGAAGAAGATCTACTTTCTTGCTGTTGTCGAGCGCCAGTCGCTCCTCTTTCTGTTTGATTCTTTCGATTTCATCAGAAGGGGCTTTGCTCCGGCTGAGCTCGGCGATCATTTCGTTGAGTTGATTGCGGGTTTTTTGGTAAGAAATGCTCAAGGTATCGTAAGCTTCTTTGTTCCAGGGAGTGGGGATTTGGGTGTTCTTATCTACCAGGCTCGCCCATTTGAGCCGGGACGAATCCGAAAGTGCGGTGATGTTGGGCTCCGGGGGCTCGACGCCTTGGGGATAGGCGTCGTTGTAGGCCACGGCCGAGGTGTAATACTCATCCGCCAGGCCGACAAAGGAGTGGCCGAACTCATGCACCACAACATACGGGTGCCAGATGGTGTCTGCGGTAAACGCGGCGAAAAGATTGTAGATACCTCCTCCTCCGTAGCGATCCGAGTTGACCAACAACATGATGGTATCGTAGGGCACATGCGCCGCGATGTCCCGCAATATCCGGTTGTTTTCGGTCAGCATGTATCGATCCAGGCCCAAGCTGTTGAAACTTGCCCCGACACTGGTGTTTTTGAAAATACCGCGTCTTGGATCGTCGCACCCGGACTCCTGTGAAGGAAGGTAGACTCCATAGATATTGAATTTATCTCGGTTATCCGAAAATGGTTTTGCCGCCAGCAAGGTATCACGGGTTCGTTCGAGGTCAACGAGAAACTTGGCTTCTTGGGATTGGGTGTAACCTTCACCTACGATGACCAGGTCCACTTTCTTGTGGGCGGATCCGTTGTAATGAAGCTTGTAGACCTTGACTCCTTGGATAAGATTCTCCTGGATGATGTTTACGTCCCGGGGGTCGATGTTTTGTGAAAAAATTCTTTCAAAGCCGCCCCGGCGGTTTCTTCGTTCTATGACGAGCTCAATGGTGGATTTAGGATAAGGTATCAAGGCGCTTTCATGGAAAGCTTTCATGATGCCTCCCAGGGCCATGGAGGTGGTTTTGTACTCTCCGAAATAACAGTCGAATCCCTTGGAGTAAAGCAACGTGTCTGTACCGGCGGCAAAAACCTTGATTCGGTAACGTCCATTGTCGAGCGGATCGATGAGACCATCGGGGTTGCCCGCCCAGATACCTTGGCGGTAAATACGATCGATACTGACAAACTCCTTCTCGGCGTTGCCGGTATGATGGTAGTCGATGCGCATCGTGCTGTTTTTGAAATGCCGCCATATATTTTTCGCCGCGGAACTCGATGATGAGACCAAGGAAAGTATCCAAACCGTCGTGAGTATGATCAAATATCTTACCATGGGGGTTCACCTCTATCAGGTTTTTTTATACGTCTGGGAGCATAACCAAAGCCTTCCGGGTTGTAAAGCCCCGTGGGCCTGGAGCCGACGAATATAAACTCGCCAGTTGCATGAAATGTCGTCATCCTGGATAGATTCTATCCAGGATCCATGTGTGCCGGGCATGTTCAACAGCTTACCGGCTTAAAGCATGCCAGAATGACATTGTTTCCAAAAGCCACAAAAAGTTAAATCCCGGTTCAATCAAATATATGCACACATTTTGTTGTAGTCAGCTAATTTCGTGCGCTCTCAATACATCGTTATATGCAACGTTGGGGTAAAGAGAGATGTATCTGACCTGCGTTCTGAAAATTGGAATCCGCATACCCATTGGTATGGTTTGATGTCAGGCCAAGTAGCTTTGATACTTGTCACGAAGCTGCTTGGATACCCGCTTTACCGTCTCAAAGGCCGAATCCACCGTTTGGGTTCCATCTGGATTGACCAGGCAACACGTTGCGGGAGAAAGCATGCTGCGGGCAATGAGCAGGTGTCGATCCAATCCCTGGGATTCGAGCTTTGACCAGATGCCTTCCAGATGGCGGATGAGCGAGTCTACCGACTCCTCGGCAAATGGCTCCTGGTTGGTCGGAACGAGACCCCATACCAGGATGCCGTCTCTCTGTAAAAACCTTTGGATCGAGTTTGCATAGTTGGAAAGAATCTCGGCGTTGGTGTATGCATCCACGGACAAAACATCCAAATCGAGATTGAACAGAAAATCCCAATCCGGATTTCCACATAAGTGAATACCCCGGGGACGGTCGATCATGGCAAAAAATCGGTTCAAATCATCGCGGGCCTGGATGTCCGCATAGCCGGAAAGGGCGCTGAAAATGAATTGCAAACCGGGTTCGTCGACAAACATGAATGCATTTTGGTTTTTTCCCTTCAGCCTGTCTAACTGCGCGTTGACCCGTTTGGCCATGAACTCGAATAGAAAAGGACGGATGGTGTCATCAAACAATATCGGACGATCGTTTTGATCCAAGACATTAAAACCAAAACTCACCGGACCCTCCATTTGTCCACGTATGGCAACTCGATTGGAGAGATCCAGGGCGAGAAAACGCGGGTAGACAACCGAGTAAGTCTCACTTACATCAAAAAATGAGGGTTGATCGAATCGCGCCAGGGCCGACTCGAACTCGGCGATGAATCGATCAATCGAAAAACTCAGCTTGCGGCGGATCGTATCGAGTATGATTCCTGGAAAATTTTCGGATGCCTGCACGTACATGTCTTCATGGTAGCTGTAGTGGGGCAATTGCGGCCAAAAAGGCACGTCCAGCGACAAGGCGAGCATCAGAGCTCGATCCACGTCTTTGTGCGGCATTACCGCCATGGCGGTGGTCAGGAGATTTCCAGGTATCGGCATTTCGGTAAGAAATGTAATGCATGTTCATGCGGCCGGGCAAGTGAAAAAGTCGAAAATCGTTCCAAAACAATACGTCCAGGTAAATGATCCACCATATGGTTGACTTTCTACAAATTTACTTGTATAGAACTAATTCAAATCAAGGTTATCGAAAATTGCAGTCTGGTAGCATGAAGCGGGTCAGGCAAATTTCTGGTTGAAACCCCGGATTTGTGTGATTGCGCAGGGAGATATCGCTTTGGGATATGATGAGGTAAATGAGATCATAAAAAAATGGATTGTCGATACCTTGGGGGATATCCCGGTCGTGATCGATGCGCCTGGAAATTCGGATCAATCCGGTGTGAATGTCTTTCTTTTCGATTTGATGGATTTTCCGCCGGCGCGCACAAAGAGCCTGGCGCCGCTGCAGTATAAGCTGCGTTATTTGGTAACTACTTGGGGGGCGGATACCTATGAGCAAAACCGAATGTTGACCGAATTGGTTTTTTCCGCTTACGAGAATCACGAATTGGATGTGGATCTTTCAAGCGTATCCGCGCACTTGTGGTCTGGTTTCGGTGTTCATCCCAGACCGAGCTTTTTTATAAGAATACCGATTCGCAAATCCTTGAAAGAGCAAATAGCCAAAAGAGTCGAAAAACCGGTGGTGTTGACATCTGTGGCCGCAAGTACGTGGGGTAAAGTAGTCGGGCCGGGAGATCTCCCCATTGTGGATGCTTTGGTGGAGTGGCCGGATCTTCAAAAAACAACCCGAACGGATAAACAGGGCATGTTTTCATTTGCATGTACACCCAGCGGACCGGGCGGCGGGCGTCTTAGGGTAACAGCCAAGGGTGTTTCTGTGGATGCCCGGATCAACCAGCCGGGCTCGGAGTCGAAACCTGCGATCATTCGCGTTAACTTCAAGGAGGGATAAGGTGAGCAATTATTTTACCCCGGGTGTGTATATCGAAGAAGAATCGACGGGCCCAAGACCTATCCAGTCTGTGGGAACCAGCACGGCAGGTTTCATCGGAGTGGCTCCAGACAAAAAAGCTGCCGTGGACAAGGACGAGTTGCAAGCTGTGTACAACTGGTCGCAATTCAAAGCGCGGTATTGTGGAAAGAGTGAAGAAAGCACGGATCTTTCAACCGCGGTGTACGGTTTTTTCGAAAACCGGGGCAGCAAGTGTTATGTCGTGAATTTGGGGGATAAGGGTAAATTGAAAGATGGCTTGAAGTTGCTTGAAACCGTTGACGAAATCGCCATCGTCGCTGCGCCGGGTTACTGCGAACCGGGAGATTATGATGCGATATTGACGCATTGTGAGGATCTGAAAGATCGGTTTGCCATCCTAGATGCTCCCAAGGATGTCAAAAATCTCGATCATCTCATCAAGGTAGGCACCGCCGCGTCAGGAGGAGATGCTCCCGGACAGCCCGCCAAGGGTTTGCGGGCGCGCGAGTCCGAGAGGGGATTTGGAGCCTATTATTTCCCCTGGATCAAGGTATTCGATCCATTGGCCGCGAAAAGAACGCTTCATGAGTCCCCTCCGTCCGGACATCTGGCGGGTATCTTTGCAAGGACCGACGGATTGCGCGGCGTTCACAAAGCCCCGGCCAACGAGCTGATTCAAGGCGCCCAGGGTGTCACTTGGTATGTAACCCGGGAAGAGCAAAAACAACTCAATATCAACTCGGTCAATTGCATCCGATTTTTCCAGCAGGAAGGTTTTCGGGTTTGGGGGGCGCGCACTTTATCAAAGGCGGCATCCGAGTGGCGATATGTCAATGTCCGGCGGCTTTTCAACATGATTGAGGAGTCGATCGCCCAAAGCATTCGTTGGGTCGTGTTCGAGCCCAATGATATGAACCTGTGGAAAGCCATTCGTAGAGACGTTTCCGCCTATCTCATGGGTTTGTGGCGAAAGGGTGCTTTGATGGGGAGCACACCGGCCGAAGCATTTTTTGTAAAATGCGACCAGGAGACCAATCCGCCGGATGTGATTGATCGGGGAGAGGTGGTGACAGTAATAGGCATTGCACCTGTAAAACCCGCCGAGTTCATCATATTCCGTATTGGTCAGCAAACGGGGCTGAGCGCGGCCGATACCGAGGGAGGAACCAATGGCTGATACGTGGATTGACCCATACCGGGCATACAATTTCAAGGTTGATATTCAAGGAGTAACTGAGGGGCATTTTACCGAATGCAGCGGCTTGGGCATGAAGGTTCAACCCATCACGTATCGAGAAGGTGGCAGCCCCGAGGTGCACCAAATACCCGGCCGGGTGGATTACGGCAGTGTGACGCTTCGGTACGGATTGACTTCCTCGAATGAGCTTTGGAGTTGGTTTAAGAAAATTGTCGATGGCTCGATGGAGCGCCGCAATGTCTCTATCATCATGATGGATACGGACGGCAAATCCGAAGTGCTTCGCTGGAACTTGATACGCGCCTGGCCGTCTGAGTGGCGGGGGGTTCCTTTGGATGCATCTTGCAGCGAGGTGGCTATAGAAACCCTGACCTTGGTTTTCGAGTCGCTGGATCGGAGTTGATTCGATGGAGATGGTCGCTAAGGGCATTGCGCGGTTGCGTAAAATCATATTGGAGGTATTACGTGACTTGATCGCGAAACTCGAGTCTCAGATCGAGACCAAAACGGCATCGACTCAGCCCTTGGGACCATCGAACGAAAAACCGATCCTCAAGTCTGGGCCCCCTGCGCATTGGTTGGAAAAAATACGCAGCGTCGACCCACGGCTTGCAAAAAGCTTTACGGCCGACCACCGGGAAAACCGAAACTTCGATCGAGCGGATGGAGTGACCCGGGTGTCGAGTCCAAGCATGCGGCTGAAGGATTTTACGCATAGGACCTTGGAAGAAAGCCCGGATCAAAGTCATACTCCCGGTATAATATCCGACAACCGCATAGGAAGCGGGCAACCAAGCCATTCGATGCACGGCGGGTTGAAACGTATTCGATTACCTGAAAAGAACGATCGAGGCTTGTACCCCAAGTTCTCTTTCGAAGCATGTGGGATCCAACCCCAAAAGATGCGATCAAAGTTCGAGACGGGATTGGACCTGGAGCCGAGCGGCGGAAGAATCAACGATGACAATATGCAAAAGCCCGCCCGGCATACTCATACAGTCGGAGGATCTCAAGACAGATCAAAATCTGAGCGGGTTAGCGGGTATACGTTTGACTCTTGCGAGGGTGGTCTCGAGCGGGCGACTCCCGCTGCGACTGTAGGACTTGATGGGAGGAGCCGACCAAGAGAAAAAAATCGCCCGGTGGGCGAGATGGACATCCATCTGCAACATCCGTTTGAGAAGATCGAATCGGGTCAAGCGAAAAACATTTCGAGCCTGCCCGATCGGCAGATCGGCCCGGATGCTGAAGCTCGAATCTCAAAGATAAACCAGCAAAAAAATGACACCCGGTCCGAAAATGAGCATGCATGCTTCCAGGCATGGTCTACCTTTCAACAAGGTACAACCTCCGATTCTTTTGAGATCTTTGAACAAAAAACCATACTGCGACCCGATAAAGACCTCAAGCAGGACCAAACCCAAAGCCAGCTTGCCAAGTCGGGATTTTATCCCGTAGTCCAAGATCCAATCCAGTCAAAAAATTGCAGCGGGAGGGTTGAGCCGCAAGTCGGATATTGCGTCAGGCAGGCAATTCGAACGCAGTCCCGGGGATTGGATCGGGTGTCTGGGTGTATGGATCCGTTGAAAGAATCCCAAGACCTCGAGAAGGGGAAAAATATCTCTTTTGATCATCGGCATCTAAAGGGTGAAAATAGGATTATGTCAGAAACGGGTCTTGTAATGAATCACCCCGCCGGTTTTTTCCCGGCCGATTTGCATCAATCAAAAAACTTGAAGCAGCCGGTATTTCTTGAATCGAAAAATCCCAGACGCGAGGATTGGCCGAGTCTCCCGGTCGATGATCGGGAGTTGGGCGATTTCGGGCGGCAACACCCCCTGGGATCGGCTGCGCGTAGATCCCGTTTGGACAATGAGCAAAGAGGCGACTGATGGAACGGGTGGAATTTCATTTGGAAGTATCTCGATTGCGTCTTTCCTGCTTGCTCAACCCTGAGAGTCTCGAGGTGCGCAGAGTTGCGGGCCTGCGGCCACGCAGCTCGATGGGCGGGTTGGTCAGCGGGCATAGATTGAGGGACGATCCGCTGCTGCAGACCGGAGGCGGCAAAACGGAGATGGACTTGGATTTGTTGTTTGATGTGGAGTTGGTGGAGGGCAACCGGCATGTGGATGATGTAAGGATGTT
Organism: Myxococcota bacterium; assembly: GCA_041560255.1. Classification (GTDB taxonomy): domain Bacteria; phylum Myxococcota; class B64-G9; order B64-G9; family B64-G9; genus JBFFBT01. The sequence continues at coordinate 11,796 of JBFFBT010000072.1, forward strand.
GACCGGACCTTTGTGGGAGCTTGCCGAAAACCACACCTCACAAGATCCGTATGGCGATGTACCCTTGGTGCGTTTTATTTGGGGAAAAGCCTGGAATGTCCTTGGGGTGATCACAGCCGTCGCGGAGCGATTCGAGCGATTTACTTCCACCGGTATTCCCCGCAGATCGTGGCTTCGTATTCGGCACAGAAGGGTGGATGAACCCCAAAAAGAAACTAAATCCATTTTCAAGCCGGAAGAGCAACAAAAATTGATTGAGAGCTTGCGAAATATCAGATCGGATAATGAGAGTCTGCAATCTTTCAGTGGGGCGGAACCGGATGAAAACTCGGAAAAATATATTGAGAAAAAAGACCGACTCGATCAGATATGCCATCGATATTATGGCGATTCAACCTTATGGCCCGTGCTGGCTGCATTTAATAATATCATCGATCCACTGGTTGTATCCCTCGAGCGTCCGTTGAAGCTACCCTCACTGGCACTATTGATGCGGTTTTTGACCTGGGATACAAAATGAGATCCGTCATTGCAATAGAACAAATCGAGGTGCAACTCGATGGGGTTGCGTTGGACCAAGCGGATTGCAGATCGCTCGGATCGATCTATGTGCGGCAACGGCTCTCTTTGCCGACTCAATGCGAGTTGGTGTTTTTTGACCCGGCAGGATCGTTGGCTCAAGCCAAAGGACCCCGACCGGGAGTTGAGTTGAAGATATCTGTAATCGGACATGCACATGTGTTGTTCGAAGGACAATTGACCGCAGTAGAATATGAATATGGACCGGATTACGGCCGAAAGATATATCTTCGGGCCTATGACCGCTTGCATCGTTTGCGCAAACGCCAAAATATAAGGAATTTCGAGCAGATAACACTCGACCAATTGGTCTCACAGCTCGTATCAGAGGATGGGTTGGATGTGCAGATCGGTTCGCTGGAATATACCTGGCCCTGGTTGATACAACACCGTCATTCTGATTTTGAGTTGCTTTGTGAAGCTGCGCAACGAAGCGGCGGTTATTTCTATCTGCACGCAAAGATGTTGGGTTTCTTCACTCTCGATGGTTCGGGTGAGCCCATCAAGCTGTCTCTGGGATCGACCCTCTTGGAAGCCGGTGTAGAGATCAACGCCGAAAAAGCCTGCGATGTTGTCGATGCCGCGGGATGGGATCCGGTTTGGGTCGGCTCGAGTAGCGCAGCCTCCAAAGAGCCTCATCGAGGACGCCGCATAGGCGTAGAAATCGATCCACGAAAGTCCGGAGGCAGCGGTACGTATCATTTGCTGGATGAATCGGCCTCCAGCGATGACCAGGCACACGCTTTGGCACAGGCCGAGCTCGATCGCCGAGTGGCGGCAAGCGTAGTGCTTCGAGCCGTTGCTCAGGGAGACACCCGACTGAACCCCGGAGCGAGGGTAAAAGTACAAGGTATGACCGAAAACCTCGATGGACAATACGTTTTGACGGACGTGACCCATACCATAGATCGAGAAAGAGGGTATTTATCGAGGATAGATACCAATCCGCCCCCGATTCGGCGTGTAAGCCGGGAGACAATCGCTGCGTTGGGCGTCGTTACGAGTGTGGATGATCCCGAGAAAAAGGGGCGTGTGCGGGCGCGGATGCCGACCTTCCAGGACGTACAGACCGATTGGATGCGAGTGGTCACACCCGGGGGCGGTAACCAAAAAGGTTTGGTGATGCTACCGGCGGTTGACGATCATGTGCTCATCCTGTTTACGCATGCAGACCCGGCGCATGGAGTCGTTATGGGTGGATTGTTTCAAGAGCAGGGAGCCTATGATGCAGGCGTAGATGGAGAGCAGGTCGTGCGCTATAGCTGGAAGACTTCGGAGGATCAGATTATTTTCCTGGATGATGCCGAAGGAAAATTGAAAATGCAAAACCAAGACGGCAGTTATTTGCAGATGTCTCCAGATAACGTAGAGCTACATGCCCAGCGCGACTTGATCATCGAAGCACCGGGTAGGAAAATAAAAATACGTGGCGCCGCAATTGATTTCGAAAGGGCTTGAGCATGTATTTGATTACGGAAAAAGCCGAGTTGAGATGCGATCACGGCACCGGTAAAGTCAAGATCATTGCAAGCCAGAGCTTGGTGACCATATCGGGTGCAAAAGTTTTGGTGGAAACAGATCTAGAGGGCCGGACCATCTCTAGATGCAATTACACTTCGGCCACATTCAAGCCTTGCCTCACCACCCTGAAAATACAGGCAGGCAGATCGCCGCTCATTCGAGTCGACGGCCGCCGCGTCTATTTGGATACGGCCTGGGGGTTGACGGACGGGGCCCCCCCCCCGGGGACCTTTCGATATACAGTAGCGTCTCCCGGGCAGAATTTCGTGCAGGAGGGCTCTGGGTGATGGCATTACATCGAGCATGGCGATTTGCACATCCTTTTGGGGAAGAGTTTGTGGAGGGCTCGGGCGTCGGGCTTACAGAGCAAGGTGTGGTCGATATGCTGGAGGGAGGAACGTCGATTCGCCAGGCCATCATGTTGATGTTGTCGACCGAACCGGGGGAAAGGGTCATGCGGCCGGATTACGGTTGCTCGCTTCGCAATATCATGTTTTCACCCAACGACGAGACAACCGCCGGATTGGCAATGCACTATGTCAGGCAGGCCATACTCAAATGGGAGAAGCGAATCGAAGATCTTCAGATCGATGCGCGCAGGAACCAACAGGAGCCGGGCCATTTGGACATACTTATTCGTTACAAGGTGCGAACCACCGGCCGCCCGGATGAATTCATGTTTACCGTCAATCTCGATGGAGAACATATCTGATGCCGATTCCGACTCCCAAATTAGATTTGCGCACATTTGACCAATTGCTTTCGAGCGCCAAAGAAACTCTAAAGAAAGCCCTACCCGACTGGAATGATCAATCCGTCCATGATCCGGGCATCGTTCTGTTGGAGGCGTTTGCTCACTTGACCGAGATGTTGATTTATCGTGTCAATCGGCTACCGGAAAACGCTCACGTCGAGTTTTTAAGGTTGATAGGTGTGCAATTGGCTCCTGCGGCAGCGGCGGTGACAACCTTGCGCTTCGAGCTCAAGCAACCGCAAGCTGAGCGAATCGTCGTTCCTGCTGGAACCCGAGTAACAACGGCCAAATCGATAGGTGGGGGGGAGAACCCGATTTTTGCAACCACGGATATCGCCTATATCGAGCCGAACAAAACCTTTGTCGAAGTGACAGCTTATCATTGTAGGATCGAAACCGAGAAGCTGGGTGTGGGTAACAACTCAGGTGGTCAATCGTTTACCGCCAGCCGTCCCTTTGTGATAGCGGGCGTCAAGAATGCGAACGGTTTAGGGACCAGGGACAACAAATTGGATCTGCTCGTTGGAGTCGAGGTGTCCGAGAATGAAGTAATCGATCGAGCTCCGTCCAAAGTACATGATGGCAAGACATTTCGTATTTGGCAGGAAGTAGAGTCGTTTGCTTTGTTGAGAGGGCTCGAATATGCTTTTGTCGCCGATCGGGCCGGCGGAAAAATCAGTTTTGCACCTTTGTTGAGGGACGTGGTTCCGGATGGACAGCTCGAACCCGAGTCCAACCTGATGGCGAAAGTACCTCCCATGGGAAAAGAAATTCGTATATGGGGGCCTCGGGGAGGCGGCCCGTCAGGAAATCTGCCTGCGAACTCATTGAGGCAATTGCTCGATCCGATCCCCGGGACGTCGTTGGATGTAACCAACCCCAAACCGTCATCTGGAGGGATGGAAGCCGAGAGCCTGGCCAACGCATTATTGCGCGGTCCCATGGCCTATCGCACGGTCGAGCGGGCCGTTACCGCCATGGACTACGAATGGTTGGCTGAACGCGCATCCGGTGCAGTACAACGAGCCAAGGCGTTTACCAAAAGCGATCTATGGTGTTTTGCCGATCCCGGAACCGTAGAAGTAGTGTTGGTGCCGGTTGCACAAAAGAGCTCTGGTGGACGGATTGATCCAAAGCTGCTTGCTTCTCTCGACAATCAACCTGCAAAATTCCAGGTGCAAAATGAGCTCAACAACCGAAAGGCGCTGGGGACCAATGTTGATGTTCATTGGACTCGGTACAAACCGGTGGCGGTGAAAGCCGAGCTCATCGTGCATCCGCAAGAGCAACTCGATGTGGTCAAAAACCGGCTTCTCGACCGGTTGCACGAATCGATCAATCCACTCTCTGAAACTTCCAGATCGCCCACTTGGCACTTTGGAACTTCGCTTCGATCCACCAGTGTGTTCGACATCATCCGATCGGATCCGGGTGTAATCGGGATAAAGAGTCTGCCGAAACTATGTGTGAACGAAGCTCCGGACGAAGAAGTATATTGTATTGAATGCGATCCTTTTCAGGACCAAACTTGGTATGCCGGCAGCGGATTGGTGTTGTACCGATCGGTCAATGATGCGGCGAGTTGGGAGCCCGTGCACAGAATCGAAGAGGGACGTTATGCCTGCCTGCGCTCGCACCCGCTTCGACCCGGTTTGTTGGCCGTCGCGACCCGATACATATCCAATCTTGCGGGAGGCGGCAAAAAGATACGTTCCCGAGTCTTTTTGTCTTGGGATTGTGGAGAAAGCTGGAAACTGCTTCAGGAGACCGCCGAAGTAAACGACATTGCTTGGTTGCCGGTTCGAGATGATCCGGTGATCCTGATCGCAACCGATGATGGTTTTTTTCGGGGTCCGGTACAAAAAGATCGATCCGGGGATCTGACGGTTCCGATAGCAATCATCGATACGAAACCAGACCACGGAATCTATTCGGTGGTCTCGGTCAAAGACCCCCAGGGACATCTGCATGTAGCGGTTGCACTTTCGCTCAATGCGGGTGTATTTCTTTCCAATCAAGGTGGGGAAGTGGGGACATTTCGTTCAATTGGTCCCAACGAGCAGAAAAACATACAGAATCTATCGGTGCAAACCGTCGGTACCCGTAGTTGGTTGTGGGCGGCAATCTCCGCAAGTGCCGGCGAGGGTGAAGGCTGTATGCGCTGGGAGCTGAGAGGTCAAAAGGATCCGCCTGAAGGCTGGGTGGAGTTCAAAAAAGGCTGGAAAGGGGGAAGTTGTTTTGCAGTAGGATTTTTAGATGATGTTGTTTTGGGGGCTTCCCACAATCGTGGAGTTCTCAAATTGGATATCGGTGCGCGGAATCCATCCTGGAAAGTGGACGAGGAGTTTCAAAGCGGCCTGCCGACCCTGACCACCGAGCATCTTTTTCAACCAGTCAGAACCTTGGCGGTAAAATCTTCGGAGAAATCGATTGTCATGACAGGCGGACCCAAAGGAGTCTATCGCAGTCTTGATGGTGGAATCATATTTGCATCTCGATGCAGCAAAGAGTTTACCGACGAAGTAAGCATTCCCAAAACATGGTTGATATGTTCGGCAGAGCATCATCTCGAAGTGGAGTATGAAAATGCATAAAGCCGATATTGCGAAACTCTTACCTCGAATATTTCAAAAGTCTTGGCAACCAGGTACATTCCTGGATGGGCTGTTGGAGGTGATGGAAAATCTGGTTACACCCGCAGAGCGTGTAGCGGTAAACCTGGACGACGATCTCAATCCCCACAGCTCGCGGGAAGACTTTGTGCGGTTTCTGGCTCATTGGGTGGACCTGGATTTTTCTATCAAGGCGCCGCTAGGCAATCTAAGAGCTTTGATCGCATCGGCTGCGGATATCTCCAAATGGCGAGGGACTGTTAGAGGATTGCGGTTGTTTTTGGAAATCGCGACCGGCGAGGAGGGATTCAGGATCGATGACTCGATTCTCGATCGTCCTTTTCACCTTCAGGTGAAAGCCCCTTTGAAGGCAAAAAAACAAAAACCCTTGGTAAAGCAGATTGTAGAGCGTGAAAAACCGGCATACATGACCTGGGAGTTGTCCTTTGAGTAGAACAAAACAAGGTGGCCTGGACGATACCATGACGACGAGATCACCAAGACAGGCTTACATGCACATTGAATACGTTAGGTGTTTTTGTTATCCCACGCAATGTTGAGCAGGCAGCGAATCAGGAGGCCGACCATGGCGAAATCATTTCAGGTAGATAGCACGAGTCAGAAGGTTGAAGTCAAAGCTGGTGAAAAAGGCTCCATCAAATTTATTGTGACCAATACCTCGGACTTGGAGTTGGATGGGGAAATCAAATTGGAAGCGGACGGGGCCGAGAGTGCTTGGTTTGCTTTGCAGAGTACGACCTTGGTGTTTTCACCGCATGGCAAACAGGAAGTCGAGATAACCATTGCACCGCCTGCCGATACACCCAAGACTGATGCAAAATTTAGGCTGGTAGTAACGGCGCAGGGTGAGGGCGATACGGATTTTACAGAAGGTCCCTGGATTGCATTACGTGTTGATGAGATCGACCTGACTCCGTTTTGGAAGAAGTGGTGGTTTTGGGTGGTGGTAGGCGTGGTGGTTGCCGGGATCGCCGGATTGGTTGTCTGGTTGTTCTTGCGTTGCTCCGCGATAGGTAGTGGTTGCGATGTAAAAGAAGATTGTTGTGGTGATTACGTTTGCCAACAGGCATCCAAAACGTGTCGTATCGCCGAGGGGTCGGGCGGTTGTGATGAAAATGACGACTGCGTGACCAATTATTGTGAAGAGGGTGTATGTGTTCAAAAGTGCGCTGAATTCAGGCAGGCGTGTGGTGAAGAAGTAAATTGTTGCGACAAACTGGATTGCGCCGAAGGGGTATGTCTCAAATCCGAGGGCGAAGTATGTGAAGGCCCTGAAGATTGTGCGGGTGGTTTCTGCAACCCGGAAAAGAGATGCGCCCAAAAGTTGGAGCTCGGTCAACCGTGTGAGCATACGGAAGAATGCCGTATCGGTTTGTTATGTGCGGACAACCGGTGTCGTATCGAGGAAGGTGGAGATGGATGTTCGAAGAACGATGATTGTGTGACCGGAAATTGCCAGAATAACGTTTGCATGCGCAAATGTGCCGAATTCAGGCAGGAATGCGGACCAGCCGTCGGTTGCTGTGAAAAGTTGGATTGTGTGGGCGATGCGTGCTTGAAAGTCAACGGGGAGTCCTGCCGGCATCCACAGGAATGCGCGAGTGCCTTTTGCAGCCAAAGCAGGCGATGTGCCGATAAATTCGAAGTCGGCGCCCCATGTGGAACAACAGCTCAATGTCAGAGTGGATTGGTCTGCCACAACCGAAAATGTTTGTTGGCGAACGGGGCTTCTTGTCAGGCCGCCGATCAGTGTGTGTCCGGATACTGTATGTCTCGTGTATGTTCTGAAAAACCGGCCTGCGTTCCCCATGGGTTATGTCCGATGCATCACGACTGTATAAGAAATGTTTGCGTGGCCCGCAGCAAATGTGGTCCTCGCGATATCTGCAAACGGGGATACAGTTGTGCAGGGGGTTATTGCCGGCCTATCACGATTGCACCCGTACCGAAAAAATGTAAAAAATCATCCGAGTGCAAGATATCCGAAAACTGCATCTCAAGTAAATGCATCCGTTCGATCAGTTGTAAAAACAACGCGGGTTGTCCTCTCAATTGGCGATGTGACAAACAAGTATGCCGGCCCAATGCCATCCAGAGCATCATAAGAGTTCCTGGTCTCATCGATCACATCGTCTTGCCGCCGAAGGTTGAAGTTCGGGATCCCAGGTAGTGTCCATTGCAGGTCGGCGACTTTCGAAAAACCTGGGTTTTGGTACAATCGCAAGATAGGATATACGACGGTTTCCCATGAGCAAGAAAACCCTATTGATACTCGTTGTGATCATCGGCGTTTTAGCGATTGCGGCTTTTGTGTTGGGGCTTTCGGGCGATCTGTTCGACATCGATGCCGGTTCGTTTTCAAAGGAACATGCAATCGAAGGCGTCGCCCTTGGACCGAACAGTGTACAATGTGAGCCGCAGTGCGCATCCAAGTGCCGGACAAAAGGCCGTGAAGTCATCGTCAAGATGGATCACAGGGAGAAGTGCCGTATTCAGGTAGACGGCTCACAAGCCGATACGGGCGCCCGAAAGGGTGCTGTGGCGGCAATCGAGGGTACGACCGCGATTGATGATCTCGAGATGGAAATTCAAGGCAACCTCATGGATATGGGTAGGATTGAGTTGGAGCCCGGAGAGGAAAAAAATCTGCAATTCTTCGAAAAGGGAGGCCGATTTTCGATCACTTGCTTGAGCTCGGATGGTTGCCAGGTACGTTTTCCAGCCAAGACGAGGAATTAGGATTGTAGGCAGGGAGCCTGACCACATGAGTGGAACTTTGCAAAACATCAGAAAACCTCCTTTGATTGTAGCCGCAGTGTTGATGGTTGTCGTGGTCGCCCTCGAATTGGGATCCATGGCCTTTATCGGCTCGGGGCAGGGCGAGCAATCCGAAATGGATAAGATCTGTGAGGAAGAAGGGCTCGAACCCTTCGCGCCTTCCGAAGATGCTCAGGATGGTCCCCCCGGAGTAGGCATTCCGTTTCTCGCATTCATTGATGTTTTATTATTGTTGAATGTCGTCATCGCGGTATTGGCATTGTGGGTGCACGCTCCGACGCTGGCAGTCATTCAAGGCATTTCCAGCTTGATCATTGGTCTCGTCGGTATTGTCGGAGGGATCGTCGCGCTGTTTGTAGTGATTGCTTTGTTGATAGTAAAAATATCTTTATTTCTGGCGGTGCCGTTTGGAACTTTAGCTTATCTGGCGCTTTTTGGATGGTTCGACAAGGGCGGGGCGGCATCGATTTTGGGGATTTTGTTTCTTCTCAAGATTGGTTTTGGAATTTGCCTACTTCTCGCGCAACAGCGTTTTATCCAAAGTAAGGGTTTGGTTTTATTGTTTTTGACATCATTGGTGGCGGGAATCATCGTGGGTTTTTTGCACGGGTTGGTGCCGGTGTTTTTGGTCAGCATTACAGATGACATCGGCGCAATCATTGCAGCGGTGCTTGGGATTATTTGGATGATTGTGCATTTGATCGGTGCGATTGTGTCCCTGGTGAAATCCATCGTATAAATCAAACCACAGTCGCGAAAATCTTTTTATGTTTTTTTGATTTCATTGACTTTGAGATCCGATTTACGGATCATAGCTGCTATCCGATACAGTCATACAATTGTCACAAGGAGGAATGCCATGAGTGTAGGTTCGA
>JBFFBT010000073.1:0-20913 GCA_041560255.1 Myxococcota bacterium
CAGGGACCCTGAGCGGCAGCGGCAGCGGTTTGGTGCGCATGCTGGGAGGCATGCTTACCGGGGACGACTTGACAATCGACATGCCCGGCTCTTTGCTGCAGGTAAGCGGAGGAACTTTGCTGGGAAACATCCGCAATATCGGCGCCTTGAACATTGGTCAACCAACTACGTTGTACCTGAATGGAACCAACTTGATTAACCAAGGCACAATCCATTGGTCGGGTACAGGCCATATTGGAGCATACAACGGCGCGGTGCTTGACAATCAGGGCTTGTTCGATATTCAAAATGACGCCAGATTTTTTCGTTACGGGAGCACCGGGCAGATGCCGATCTTTCAAAACACAGCTACTGGTAGATTACGAAAAGCAACCTCAGATGGAATGACCACTTTTCAGCTTGATTTTCGTAACGCCGGCCGCATCGAAGCCGAACAAGGGACCCTGGTATTTAATGGCCCCGGCCTGGTCCAAACCGAGGGAATCATCCTTCTCAGCGGGGGAAATCTATCATCTCAGGCGCCTTCTGGTATACAAATCCTGTCAGGCAGCCTTGAAGGCAGCGGTCAAATATCGGCAGACGTGACGAGCTCAGGCAATATTTATCCCGGTGGCGTCAATACGGTGGGCACCCTCGATATTCGAGGAAATTACACGCAATTGACCGGAGGCAGGCTTTTCCTGGATTGGGAAAGCGAATCTGTTTTCGACCAGCTTTCAATCCGTCAAACCGCAACATGTGCAGGTACCCTCGAAGTGGATCTTTTGGGTGCTTTCTTGCCGGATATAGGTGATGCATTTCAATCCATCACGTATGCAGCGTATACCGGCAGTTTTACAGACATCAGCTCCGGCAGTCTGACACTCCGTGCGGATTACAACCCAAACGGCTTGTCTTTGACGGTTGTTGATATTCTCTGAGATCGCATTCACATGAATAGATATTTTCCAAGCGACATCTACAACAAAGCCGAAGTAAACAATATCGGACATACATCCCGCATCTACGCATCCTCGTTGGGACGCAGGATCCTTTTACACCCCTTGGAGTCTGAGTTGTGCATCGAAGCATGTAAGCAAGATAGGGATGATTGTATGGCAGAAGTAGTCGAGCCTGGCGGCCCGACGCTCCAACAATGCGTATTGTTGTATCGAGCATGTCTCAATGCATGCTAATATCGATCTGCTATGACAAAAACACAGTTTTTCGGTATTTCAAAATTTGCTTTGGAGTTTGGAGTTAGATATCAAAGTCCATTTGATCTTGTACGATACTACCGCCCGGTCCACTCAGGTGCATCGTCGCAACACCCTTGAGAACCAAGATGTTGTCTCCATCAGGTGTTCTTTGTACTTCATAATAGGTGTCGATCTCGATGGGGTTGTTGGATTGGTAGTTGACCTCTCCACTTTGGGCCAAAGCATGGACTGCGGTCTCAACGAAATCTTGGTCGGTCAGCCTGGTCATCAACTTGCTTTTGGCATAGTTGATAGGCGCCCAACGTCCGAACATGCCCAAAAACTTTCCATCGAGGTTGAAATCGACAACCACTTGTTGGTTGGCGACCTCGATACCACCGAAAGTCCTCCAATAAAATACTTTTTTGGCCAACGCTTCTTCGCTCGTGATGATTCTACCGTCTCTTGCCTTGTCACGATGAGCAGCCCTAAGAGTAGTCACGGTGCTGTTTGCCATTTCGCTTTCCAATGCACCGATTGAAGCCATGAGTCTATCCGAGCGCGCTTTGTAGTAATTCCGTTCGAACGCGCCTTGACCGCCATACTTTGTGGTTTTGCTCATGATGTTGAACATATCGTCTTCAGACACTGCAATTTCGTACTGGTCGTTGGCACCAACCAACTGGTTTTGCGTGTCATAGGTAAAGCCGGGCAGATTGTTGCCCGTCATGTCTTGTATTGCCGCAAACAGCTTTTCATAATCAATCGGTTCAGATCTTTTTGTTGTATATCGTAAAACCTGTTTGGGTGCCAGATTGTATTTGGATCCTTGATTTGTAATTCTGGCTCGTATGATGTCAATCTTTTTCGCGAGATCCAACTCGGGTCGATTATCGAATGTCTTGGTATCTTCTTCCCTTTCCGTATCGATTTTGGCTCCTTGCGTACACCCAAAGGTCATGGCCATACAAACTAGGCCTGCGAGCCATAGATTGAAGTATTTGGTCATTTTGGCTATCATGAATTTTCTCCTTGTTATTCGCTGTTCGTCCTGCTTCGATTGCTAATCCGGCGGTTGACTAGAGATTGCAAAGCTTCCAGTCGGACACACACCTGCCATCGGGGCAACAAACCGGTGTCGGCCCTTCTTGCTGGCAGCAAACCGGTGAATTGTCATCGGGGCAATACGTGCCGAAACAACCAACCGGTCCGCTATCATCCGGATAGCAACCATCTACGTAAAACAAGCTGGTACCCGAGTTGGAACCGGTATCGTTCCAGTCGAGAAATCCACCATATCTGAAAAAATCCTTTCTTTTTGAGGCACTGCTTCCCCATACGATTGAAACCGGACACCTGTCTCCATGGGATCCGATAACGTTACTGTGAAAAATGTCTTGCCATTTTGTTCCGATGCCGCTGTCTTTGGCGGTTTTGATGTAATCCTTCATCTTGTCGTCATCGTTGGAACGGGTCGATTTCGATCCGTGAAAGGCATTCCAAATCCTGAACTTGGAGCCATCGACATCATCGAAACCGCCATCGTAGTAAACACCTGCTTCCCCGCCGTGACAGGCCCAGTTGATAAAGGCCTTCATTTCCTGGTTGCCATTTCCATCCCCGAAATGTATATGTCGGTCCGATCGAATGGTGCATGTATCGTCATTGTCTCCCATTTGAAACGAGATATAATCGTCGGAGCAATTGGCGCTACCATGCGTCAAGATGAACGCCACATCCGCCCAGTCCGTACCGGTATTGCTGACATGATCTTCGCCCCAAGAATACTTTCCACTGTCGGTAAAGTCACGTGCATTCACTCCGTTGTTGGTTGTATCGCTGATCGTGTCGTACCCAATATCACTAAATCCCTCTTCTATTTTGTCTCTGACGTCGTAAAAACGGGGGCGATCGTCACAACCACTGCAACAGCGACCTTCGCCTGGATTTTCCTTGGCGAATTTCTTGACGACATGTATTTTTACTTCATCCGCAGCATCTACCGATGACTGAATACAAAACAGACCCAACGCTGTAAGCAGATTGAGCCGTAATCTTTTTTTTGAATGAGAACAAAAACCCATTTCTCTCTCCTTTTTGATTTGGTACAATTATCGAGCCGTTGTCGATTTATGAAACCTCCCTCGTGAAAGATTTATCATCAGGAGGAGGTCGAGCATTTTGCGCCGGTATGATTACATATAAACCCTTTATACCTTTCTTTTTCGTAAACCAAGAACAGACTGATCCCTGAGAAGACGCACTTCCCCTCCCATGCTTTGATCAAACATTCGATGCGGACAAAGCATATGGATCAATGGTTAGACGACATCGCAATTTTATGGTTTAATTCACACGTGATCATCTATCTTAAGATAGATATTTAAGATAGATTTCATACCTCAATGTATGCCCATCGAAATTTATTTAATTAGAATTGTTTTTACTTTCGAAATCATTCTCTCAACCTCATGAAATGAAACAAGAAAACCCTAGTCTTCGAATAGCAATTAATATGGATAAATGATTATTCTCGATATTTTATTACGTTAGTTACTCTATTGACTTTATAGATTATTATGTAATAGTTTGGTTGATTGTCAATCCTCATGCTGAAAGCGCTGCCAAGATTTGAGGTTTGATTCGAAATAAGAGCGAGAAGACCTGAGAGAAAAAATCCGGTGCGTACGTCGTGGCTGGAACCTTGACCAAAAGGAGGGTCGGACAAATGAGGTGCTGTCTAAAAAGAATAACCCTGATTATGACGATCGGCTTGTTTGTTGGTTGTGGTCCTATGGACAACCAAGACAATCAATCGGACATCCCTACACCATCCAACGAAGATAGGGGATCCGAAACCATACTGGCTCCAGGCTCCTGTGCAAATAGCGCTGGTGGAGACTATTGCGGTAAAAAATCACCTGATGGTTGCTGGTGCGACAATCTTTGTACATCATACAACGATTGCTGCGACGACAAGGTCCAGGTTTGCGATAATCCTCAGCCCACACCTACACCGACGCCGCAGCCAACGCCGACACCCACACCTCAACCAACACCCAATCCCGGCAAATCATGCCTGAATCCCAACGGTGGGAACTATTGCGGCAAAAAATCACCTGATGGCTGCTGGTGCGACAATCTTTGTACATCATACAACGATTGCTGCGATGACAAGGTTCAGGTTTGCGACAATCCGGGGCCGACTCCGACTCCGGGGCCGACTCCGACTCCGGGACCGACTCCTGATCCCATCCCGGATATTATCTCTCAAGTAAGCGAACAAGAGATCTACAACACCGCAAAGGCATTGCAAGATTTTGTATCACGGGTATGGGGATATTCCGGCAACACCCAAGCAGGCACCTACCTATATAATAGATTCAACGCCATTTCAGGCCTAAGCGTCGAGTACCAGGGTGGAGAGCTGAGAAATGTTGTGGCGACATTAAAAGGATCCGATCCCACCTCTACAGAAGTCTATATCGTCGGCGCCCATTATGACAGCGCATCTTCCAATCCGGCCAACGCGCCTGGGGTCACCGATAATGCGGGCGGTGTCGGAGTTGTTTTGGAATATGCCCGTATTCTATCCAAGTACCAATTCAAACACACCATCAAATTCGTGTGCTGGAACCGGGAAGAAACCGGTTTACTCGGAGCGAATGACTTTGTCCAAGCTGCTCAAAGCAGCGGGATGAATATCAAGCTGTACATCAACTATGATTCAACCAGCTTCGATCCCTACAATCGCTATATTCTAGATATTATCTACAACAACCAATCTTCCCATATAAAAAATATGCTGATTGACAATATTTCAACCTACAATATTCCATGGAAATCTTTAAACTACAACAAACACAATTGCGGTGGCGATTACACACCCTTCTGGAATGCCGGATTCACAGCGGTATCATCCCATCAGGAAGAACATGGCGGCCAATACCATACTTCCCAGGATACAATAGACAAACTCAACCCGACGTATGCAAAAATGAACGCTCAGACCTATATGACAATCATGATACAATTGGCCAAGCCTCAGTAACCCTATCTTAGAATATCCAGGCATCACGACCAATAACGAACCTCCGAACTTTCATCTAACGAACCGTCACGAAGTGTTCGAAGCGAATCTACATTACAACTGCTTGAAAATCCTCGCCAACGGATGACCGGGAGCCTGCAGATTGAGATCGTTGAAGTGACCGTAGGGAGTCTCGACCACCCGAAAGCCGCTTTGGGTCAGTCTGGCCCGCACCCGATCAAAAAAACCTCGGCCGAAATGCACATCGGCTTTTTCTTCGGCCAGATGAGTAAAAGAATGTAAAACCAAGTTTTTGGTCTCCCATTTGGCTGAAAGCCATTTGAGGTTTTTTATTAATTTGGTCTCGACCTTTTGCGATCGGGTTTCGTCCTCGGGCTCGATATGCACAAACGCCACCACGGCGTTTTGCACCTCTCCCGGGTTTCCGTCCGCCATGCTATCTATGGTCTTCTGGGTGGGTTTCCAGCCGAATCGCGAGCAATACCACAAGAGCAATCTCACCACATCCTCCAGCATGTTCGGGTGTCTGGTGCAACCAAGGTCTAGCGCTTGAGCTTTCTGCCTACTTTCTGCTCGACGCTTTGTACTTTCGATTCCAGCCTGCCTTTTTGACCCTTTCGATAATCGAGCTTGACGGTACACGCAATCCGATCACAGTCGGAAGACATCGTCTCGAAGCACTCCTTGACCACCCCCATGACTTGATCGAAATCACCTTCCAAAATGGTCCCCATGGCGTGGGTTCGGTAGTCCAACCCACTGCGATCAATTATCTCGAGGCTTCGCGCTACGAACCGGCTCAAGCTCTCTCCTTGATCCAACGGATACATACTGAATTCCAACAGGGTCATGGATGGCACTCCTTCCAGTTTTGATCGGTTTAGGACACAATTGATACTCTTTCATCGACCCATAGACCTTGCGGATCGACCTCGACTCGATACACCACAGCCTCGACCCCGGAAAGAAGCGCTTTTTCAAATAATCCAGCATAATCCGCGTCGATGTGTCCGGCCGTTTTGAAACCACGAGCATCGGATCGGTGCACGGCAAAAAATGCCACCGCCCGATGCCCTGCTCGCACCACATTCATCAACTCGACAAGATGCTTCTGTCCTCGGGTTGTCACCGCATCCGGAAACTGAAACCTGCCGTCTTCGACCAGGGTGACATGTTTTACTTCGACATAACAGCGCCGGTTGCGATCTTGGAGCAATAGATCGATTCGGCTGTTTTTTCCATAGGGTCGTTCTGTTTGTATGTCTGTATAGCCTCGTAACTCTTCGATCGAACCCGATGCAACCGCTTCTCGGATCAAACCGTTGGTCCTGCCGGTGTGAACACCTATCCAACACCGACCATTATGCACCATCTCCAAGGTATATCGTAACTTTCGCTTCGGGTTGCCACTGTCGGAAATCCTCACCTCCCAACCCGGCTCCCAACAGGTTTTCATGCTGCCCGAGTTGGGACAATGTACGGTCATAACCCGTCCGTCCTGGAGGCGTACATCCGCCAAAAACCGCTTGCTGCGTTTGACGATGGTCCCGGCAATCAGCTCGTTTGAAAACCTCATAGCCATTATGGATAGTGCATGCCCCCGGCCAATGCAAGCTTCACGGACAGAAAATCCGTTCCGGACTCGACTCAAACAAAAACATGATACACATGGCCACTTCGCACGATAATATGCATGCTGGATCTATGAAGATGCCTGCATCAGCATTTCTCTTACAAATGGATTCGAGCGTTTTTCCTCGCCCAGAGTGGTTTTACCCATATGACCCGGCAAGACGACGACTTCGTCATCCAATCCGAGCAACTTTTCGGTAATGCTCGCCTGCAATTTTGCATAATCCCCTCCGGGTATATCCGTACGACCTACCGAACGCTGAAACAAGGTATCACCCGTAAACAAGCAGGGGTGGGCATAATAGCACACCCCACCGGGACTGTGACCGGGGGTATGGATGACGTTGATTTTGAGTTTACCGATTTCGATCTCGTCACCATCTTCATAAGTCTCATCAATCGCTCGGTCGATCGATGCATCCCTAACACCGCTCATCCTCCAGACCTGCTCAAACACCCACACCTCGTCACGATGGCAACCCAGGCTTGCACCCGTAACCCGCCTAAGCTCCAGCGCCGCCCCCATGTGATCCGGATGGGCGTGGGTGAGCAGTATTTTCTTGACCCTAAGATCTCTCTTTTCACCCTCACGCAAAATTCGCGCATGGTCATCACCCGGATCGATCACCGCAGCCTGTCTGCTCTCTGAATCACCCAAAAGATAACAGTTGGCCTGTAACGCACCCACAGCAAATCCATACACGATCATCACAATCACCTCTCCGTGGAATTTTTGCCTGCTCGGTAAAAATCTTCACTAGGCGCATTATGCAATTGCCCCTGTATCGATAATCCATTTGGGTGTAAAGGTAAAGAAACAAAAGTGTATTTTTCATTCGGCGCCTTTCGACCCAACCTTCGGCTGGAAAAGCACCTTAAAGATGTTCACTTTTTCTTGCATTTACACCCAGAACCATCGAATCTGATACCCGAAGGTTTCGAACCCATCACGAAAGCCCACGGAGGAAATAGGGATGAACATTGGCTGGATCGGAACAGGCATCATGGGTACATCCATGGCCGGACATCTGCTCAAGGCCGGACATACTCTCAATCTGTATACCCGCACCCGGCAAAAATCCGAGATTCTTTTATCAAACGGAGCCCGATGGTGCGATACACCCGCTCAAACAGCCGAACAAAGCGAGATCGTTTTCAGCATGGTGGGCTATCCCAAAGATGTGGAAGAAGTCTATCTCGGAATACACGGTATCCTCGACAGTCCGGGCGCCTGCCGCATTATCGTCGACATGTCCACCAGCCGGCCCGACTTGGCCAAGCGTATCGCTCAAAAAGCCGCAACATGCAACATTCAGAGTTTGGACGCACCGGTCTCGGGAGGTGATATCGGCGCCCGCAACGCCACCCTGGCCGTCATGGTCGGCGGCCCCAAAGAAACCTTCGATCAAGTACTGCCTTTGTTTCAACTCATGGGGCAAAACATAGCCTGGATGGGTGGACCCGGAGCGGGTCAACATACCAAGATGTGTAATCAAATTTTGATCGCCAACACCATGATCGGAGTGTGCGAATCCCTGTTGTACGCGGTCAAAACCGGTCTGGATCAAAAGGCCGTCATCGATATACTCTGCAAAGGTGCAGCCGGATCATGGAGCATGCAAAACCTGGGTTCCCGCATTGTCGATGGCGACTTCAACCCGGGCTTTTTCATAGAACACTTCGTCAAAGACATGGAGATCGCCTTGGCCGAGGCAGCCTCGGCCGATCTAAGCCTGCCCGGCCTGGCCCTGGCCCACCAACTTTATGTGGCCCTCAAAGCCCAAGGACATGGTCGTCTGGGCACCCAAGCTCTATATAAGGTTTTGCAGGGCCTGAACAATATGAGCCAAGAAGAAAAAGACCCACCAAGATAAAACCCCAGGCAGGCCAACCATCCCCGGGAACATCAACTTTTCAAAGGCCTTACCGGCCTCCCCGCGATGTATCCCCGGTATCCCAAAGGCTCGAGCTGAAAGCGAGGCCCATCTTCATCGGCCCAGGCATACCCGACAGATTCGGGGTTGTAGGTATCAATCACCTCGGACAACTGCTCTATGGCCTGCATAAAATCATCATCCTCGAAAGGCTGACCTTGAAAAATCATCAGCATACAAGCCGCAAGCTCCATGACATCGAATCCCGCGGGTATTTCACCCGAGTAATTTTGTGCAACTTCCACGCCTTGTGCGTAGATCGAAGAACCCAACTTGCGATACTTGGGCGGCAACCACAACCCCATGGGCTCATGGAGCGCGTCTTTGATCGATGACAGGATCTCCCAGACATCACAAGACACCTCATCACAATACTCGAAGTAATTGGTGGCTTGGATGCCTCGTTTCAATATCATCTTGCGTTGCGGTCGCTTTACCACCTGGACAAAAACAACCTGCGGTTTGGTATGACTCGACATATCAGCTCCTCCTCCAAAACTCCCCGAATGTGGGTCCTTTGAACAACGAGATAAAATCACTGAGTTTTTCCGTTTAACTTTTTGAAACTTGGTCGGAGACATCCCAAACTGCTTGGAAAATGCCCGGGTGAAACCCTCATGAGAGTCGAAGACAAAATCGAAGGCCACATCAATAACTCTCACCCCTTTGTCTCCAAGCAACTTGGCCGCCTGTGACAATCTGCGCTGGCGGATGTAGGCAAACGGAGTTTGTCCCGTGACTTGCTTGAAAATACGGGCCGAGTGGTACATCGAGTAACGAGCGCTTTTTGCCAACGACTGCATCGTGATGCCAGCATGAATGTTTCGCTCAATATGCTCCAACATCCTTGCAACGGCTTTTTGTCTCTCGCTTTGCGCGTGCATGCCGACTCCTTGTTGGTTGCAAGATAACAGGTAATCATAAGACATTCTTGACAGGGATTGCGAAAATGTACGTCCCAAACCAAGCCGATGGCCCCAAAACACGAAAGATTTCCCCCGCCGCTTTGAATTTACCTGGCAAATGTTCTTATTTCACAACCGACCAAATATGAGCTATGCTCAAGATCTTACTCCTAAGAGACGGTTTTTCGGTGTTCCTTGCGCTACGATCCAACCGGGATCACAAAACTTTCAGACAATTCATGTCGAGCAGGTTAGTCTGGTCGCAACAAATCTACTTGCTGGTATGCGCGGTCTTGGAGAAGTTGCATGCTTTATTTGATTAGCTTTTCGATTTGACCCCAAGATACATTTTCAAATGCATAATATTTTTCGCCATCTTGTCCGGGATCGATTTCCATCCAGTAATTGATATCAGGCAACAAATCAGTAAAACAGAGATCTACATAATCATCACCTTGTACCAAGTCGTCTTTGGTTGTCTTGACTTGTTGGTAGTCTTTTGAGTCCTGGTTCTTTCCTCCAAACAGTGTAAATGTATCATCCAAGCTGGATGCCTGGTTTGGATCGATATTCAGTCTCAGGTAGAGTTTGTAGTTCAACACCTCAATGACATGTCTGCTTCCAGTCGAAAGAGTGACCCCTTCCATGAGCTGCTTCACTGAAAATTTGTGTTTGATTTGCCGTGGAGCCATCATTACCTCATTCTGCATGGATCAACTTCTATTGGGTCTGACATTGCCCTTTGATGCATACTGCCTTGGTTCCGATATAGCGGCCTTCACACTTTTTACACACTGGTTTACGACATCGACGTCTTGCCCACCTGGACATGAGTTCTTTTGCAGATTTTTTGTTCATGGCCTCACGTAGAACATCTCCACACGGTGGACAAGTGCAGGGTCTCGGTGGCAACAACATACAGTCTTGGTTCTTTTTACAGAGCAGTCTGGGATTGGGTGGCGTCTTGGTTTGCTTCTTTTTCTGCTTCTGAGATGACGGGTTATCCTTTTCAACCTCCTTGGTACCGGCAACCTGCTCATATCTACGAGTATTGTCGTCCATAAGAGCGGCCTTGGTTGGAATCACAGAGGGTGTGGTGTTGTTGTTGCTGATATCCTGACAACCAACAACAAACAACGCCGCCATCAAGCCACATTGCGGCAAGTATCTTGTCTTGACGAACAACTTGGCAACCAGAGAGTGCACCCAACCCAACATCCCAACTTCCCTACTCTTCATCTTCTTCTCCTAGATCTTCTAAATCTTCCTGGGTACCTTGATGGATCAACCGCTCCCTTAGTCCATGTTTTTCTTGGTAGACACCCAAGTATACATCGTTACGTGGTGTAACGATCAATTGTTCATGAGCGATTGATTTGGCCGAATCTTTATCGGCTATCTGCAGGCTTTGCATAATAGCCGTATTGAGATAATAGATGCCACGACCGGTACGAGAAAGAACAAACAGATGTCCAAGATGATTCATCTGACCTGTACATGATACAATTGACCCAGGCGGCGGCAGCGGTGGCTCTTCTTCCTTTACACAATCGCCTGGTTCGGTGATCTGCAACCAGATCACACCGAATCGTTGCGGTTTTTCATATTGAACCAAACAGGTAAAAAGTCCTTCATCATCCAGCACCGGAGGTGTAAAAAGCTCCACCAACACGTTTTTAGTTGTCCAAATGATCTGTGGAATTTGCGCGGGTTGTAGTGTTGCAAGATCAATCTCGCATGCATGAACTTGTTTCTCCGAGTGCCACAAAATATAGTACCGACCTTCTTGGTTACAAACACCCCTAATATTTCGGGCCGCAGATACATCTACGGACAGAATGCGCTGTTTTTGCAGTTTACCCTTGCCATTAACTTCAAGCGCTTCCACTGCACGATTCCCGCTTGGGTCTGTACCTGTAAGAAACAAGCTCAACTCTCCAGACCGAGACGACAAGGGGGGCGCGATCCATTCTGGATGAGAAAGTCCCAATGACATCCGAACCGGTCCCAATTGGATCTGACCTTCCAAAATTTGCACATAAACAAGCTCCGATCCTTCCACCCAGGAGATCCAGAGCGGCCCCCCGACCACCAACGAACGGTCCAAAGATATTTTTGGTGTAAAACGAGTTGGTTGTTCGATGAGTACGGGATTGTAGTTAATGATCTGAGGTCTGAAGCGGGCAGACTGCCTTATATAGGCAGTATAGGTATTATTATCATTTTCAACAACCCACACGCTGTTGAGCAGGTATTTTTCCCCGTAGTGATAGCTCCACTGGTAGTCTAGTGAAGTCACGGAGGCACTTTTTACCTCAAATTTGACAGTTGGCGTTGTGAGCTCAATGTCTTGCCAGCGGTACAAACCACGCAGGTGATAAATTCCAGGTTGTTCGATTGTATGCCACGTGCAAAAATTCTGTTCTCTTTTTTCCACACCACCCGCAGGAAGCTGGATGAGGCGGAAATCGTCTGTTCTGGGTTCGGTCTTCTCAAACAGAAGCTGTCTGGTAATGTGATTGTATGTACCGATGATTTTATCGTCTTGGTTTGATAAAACATAGTTTGTGATCCGATTGTTGTCATAGAGACTTGCGGTTTCAATAGTATCACGGCCCTGGTTTTGAAGTGAAAGTTCGACCCAGATCTCGCCTGCTAAAATGCAATGACTCTGCTTTATCGAAAGTTTGAGTGAAAGCGCCATAAATCTGTATTCCCTTCTGGGCCTCTGCAACTAAACCTTTTGCTCATCCCAGCCGCGAAGCTTGAGCAGACATTTACCGCAAAAAAGAGCCAAAGATACATAACTCATTGTGCAGGTCTGATATTCAGCCGGATTGTGTTCAGGCATGTCGGCGGGAATCGGATTGAGACCAGCCGTTGTCGAAGCATGGTGCAGCCACAAAGCATGACCAAACTCATGGGCTAAAGTTTCTCCATCAATGGCACCGCCGGCCACAGCCGTAGGGTTGGTGTCTTGATCATGGATCAAATGCAGTACAGCCTTGGTGGCCAACAAGGACCATGACCACGACCGTAGGGCCGGATTGACCATGGCATGAACGCCGAAAGTGCCTGCCTGGGGAGCATTTTCATCAAAAACCAAGCAAACCAAACCAGGTGGAGATTCGAGGTATGAGTGCTCCCGTAAAGTTGTGCCAAACCGTTCTTCAAAGGCCATAATCTCTGCATCAATATTGTCGTAGTATCCCTGCTCGTCAGCAGGATTGTATACAGAGGCCGGTGTCAACGGCCATAGGATGTTGTTGTTGTAGCGAGTTTGTATCTGAGCGTCAGTTAGATGTGCCGGACGATACCCTGCTTCCCGAATGAGTGTACGGTACAACGGCAAGTCGATCATCTGACGGTCCGCATTACGCGGTACCACCATAATTGGATTGGGTACTTGGGGTTCCACAAACTCGCAAAAAGCAGGATCATACCAGTTTGTCAGACCGAGTGCCGCCGATGTCTCTGTGCGGTGAGGCCTAGGAACATAACCCATCAACCACAGTTTGGAGACCCGATAACGCCGCCAAACAATCATCGTGCCGGTCTGTACATCGATCTTGGGTGCCGGTGGTTGATCGAAATTTTCATCGTCCACAGTTGCAAGAAGTGAAAAGCGATCACCGGCAATGGTGCTCGATATAAAAAAGGCACCTGCCGTACCTTTGGCCACACCATCATCGGTCGAGCACCTGCAGTAATGTACCAAGCCATCCTGGATAACTTCATATGGTTTCAAGCTCTTTCCGCGCAAAAACACACCACAGTCGGCATCGCCTCTCACACCACCTCGATCCCGGTGAGCATGGTGACCGGTGTCTGCCTCATGACCGTCCAGACTCATTGCATTTTGCACGTAGGCTCGAGCAGTTGCATTCGGCACACCGAGATTGGCAGGCGGAGCAGTCACATCAACGGTAAAGTTAATGCGTACCGCACCGACTCCATCTTTTGAAAACACAGATGTACCGTCGTTTTTTTCCAACAAAGGCCGTATGCGCACAGCAAAATGAGGTCGTACCAGGGTCTTATTTTCTTTTCCGTATTTTTGATTGTAGGGTAGATTTCCCGGACACAGGCATGAGCTGCAATCAATGAAGACTTTCTTTTCGGCGCCGACAACCGGAAAATCATTTTCATCCAGATTGGCAACCGTCAAGTCTCCTTCGAGCACTTCATACCTATTCAATGCCGGTAGGACTTCACCATCAAGCGAGGCCTTGGTTGCAGCGTCGAGTGTGGATCCTGCGCCCAAACCTCGATCAGATCTGTAACGCTCAACCGCACGACGGGTTTTCTTTCCAATCAAGCCATCAATCGGTCCTGCCCGATACCCAAGATAGTTCAAAATAAATTGGTAGTGGGCCGTATTGGTTCCGGCAGGAGCGGTTTGATCAAGATAGGCCTTTACATATTTGTCGAGTAGACCGGTGGATCGTAGCCCGGGGTATTCGTGCTGGAACAGCTTGATTGCACGCTTGGATTTCTCACCTATTTTTCCGTCGATCCCTCCAACATGAAATCCCAGGTCGACAAGCTTGGCTTGATAATCAGCATCAGATCCTGCGGTAGGTGTAGTACCATCTGATAGATAGGCAGCGCGTTCGATACGAATTTCCTTGAGTTTGACAGCGACCTCTGTTTGCCCCGAGGTTTGACCCAAGACGGTGCTGGCAACAATACGTACCAAGTAGGGAGAATGCAAAGCATGCACAAATGTATTGGCAAGACTACCCTCGGTACAACGGCCATCCCACTCGTATTCGTGCTCTCCCTCAGCAAATTCATCTGCCGTAAGATCAATGCGGGCCAAGATATCGGCCGTATCACTCTTTCGGACCACCTCCAAAGTCGCACTTGTGATCCTTTTGTTCGGATCCACCACAACATATTTAATCGTGCATTTCTCACCCGGCTCCGTGTCGTTAGGGTCTCCGTTCTTCCAAAGCTCTTCTCCAGGAGCAAAATGAGTGGGTGCCTTTGTAACATCTACACCAACCAGCCAATATACAATCAAGTTTATTGCAATTGCCGCAAGAAAACTGTCAAATGCAATAACCTTGGGCGGGAGGTTGATAACTTCGTCCACAGCAAGTGGGTCATGGACACCCTTAGCATTCATTTGTGCCAAAGGAAAAGCTGCAAGCGGACTACCATAAAAACGGAGTGCAATCGAGGCAATGGTTTCTCCCGCTTCTGCCTTGTATGCCACTGCATTCCCAGGAGCATTTGCATTGATATCCAATCCCATTATGTCGTTTTTCCTATTCGTATCAAATAGTTAAGTTATTTCCAGATTCATTGTCAGAATGATCCTTTTGTCATTCATTCATCAATTACCAACCTAATACACATGCATCGATCGCTCCAAAGTAAAACCCATAACTTGTCTCGCTGGATGTGTAAATTTTAGCATATTTTTGACATCAATGATCCAGACTGCAATAAGGCAAAAGACTACTCTCGGACCAGGACGCTGTCAAACAAACTAGAACAAACTAGTGGTAAGAATATTACAGTAATAGACACCACACGTGTACCCATTAAAACCAATTGAGATCTTTATTGAATCTGAGCAACAAAGAGCATGCAATCCTGCCTCCAAGACGATCCCTTCTTTGAGCTGGGACGGAATCAACAGCCGGGGAGAGTTTTTGCAAAGTAGAGGCTTTATCAGTTGCAGTTGATTACGGTCGTACCTTCAATCGCGTTATAGGCGTTGTACAACTGTTGAGATCGCCCGAATAATCCACAGACACCTCATGACCTGCGAAATATGCGGACAGTAGGGCAGAGGCCTTGACATCGTAATTGTCGGCGCTGGTTGAGAGCCTAAAAGTTCTATTGCAATTTGAGCTGCCCTCGAGGGTGATCTCCAAACTGCTGTTATGCACAAGAATGCTGCGTATATTATGATATCCGAACCACGTGGCGTGGGCCGCACCAATGAAGCTTGAGAGAGAAACACAAACTACCAATGTGGCCAGAAGAATTTTATTGATTTTATTGACTTTTTTCATTATTATATTCCTTTCTTGTTCCAATTTCTAGAATATTACGGGGGCCATGAGTGTCGGTACGGTCCAACCTTGGTCGAACAAAACATTTTGTTCTTCAGGGATGTCGTTTTGGTGTCGTTGAAAGAAATCCACAACCCATTCTGTTGCGCGTAAGCCAGGGTCATCGGCATCCCTAGGTGGCCAACTGTGATCTCCACCATAGACTGTCATGACCACCTCCGCCGAATTGGGCCTAACCGGGTCAAAGACCAAGGACTCGACCCGATTGACCGGTGCGGCAGCGCGCACATCGTTTGTCAGATCGACCAGATATTGCCTGTCGCTCTGACCGGGGATCTCGGCCCCGTTTCGAGCGGTGAGTTGGCGTATGGTATCGTATACCTTATCGTCTCCACCAGCCACCGCAGGCAGCCATTCAAATGTGTCCTCAGCCTCTCCCATCATGTACAACACCGGTTTGGATGGGTACTTTTGACCACCCGCTACAATGGATGCCACGTCGTCACCGGCGTTCTCATAGTCTGCAAAGGCGCCAAGTATGGCAAAGGCGCGAAAAGTATCAGGCATAAAATGCATCAATGAAAATGTGAGGAACCCGCCGGAAGAGTGGCCTGTCACATACACCCGGTTATGATCGTAGTTGAAAAGAGCGTCCACTCTGTCCAGTACTTGCTCGATATAGTCGAGATCGGAATGTCTTGTTACTTCCTCAACATAGGGAAAACGGGGTTGCCAGCAAATATGACCACCAGAAGCCCAAGTGCCGTCATGATTTGTCAACTCGGTAGCTTGAGTATATACCACGATGGCTTCTGGCCACTCTACCTCGAATCGCAACGCCCAGGCACCGTGTGCGTTACCCATGGCAGTCGACCCTGCACCACCGTTGTACACAATCACCGGCGGATTGGCCGATGTCCCGTTACCCGGCCACACCCGCGCCACACGCGGCACAGCCACCGGATTGTCAGTGGGATCAAGCCCTAATGCCGCGCGTAAATCGGTCGGCACATCGCTCACCCATTCATCAAATTCGATGTCACAAAAATCCACAGAGACTGAGGTACACTGTTGGGCCTTTGCAGCCTGGCCAAATCCCAGCATTAAAATCATTATGCACACGAATGTCGGCAATGACCTCCGGCCGCGAAGCTGACGAAACGCGAAAAATCGCTTCTTACAAAATGGACCACCGTAAATAACCATAGATCTCACCTCCTCAACTCGGCTTTTTGAAACCAACTTAGAATATTGAGCATTCTCGTCTTCTCCTTGTTCAAAAACCTCCGGTCCTTTATGATTCATCTGTTGTTGCACTAGACTCCAGAGATTCATTTGGTTTTCGATTTCGATGTGATCAAGGTTTTTCCTTTTTTCATCATGTTTTTATAAGATATTGGAAAAACATCTCGAAACCTGACGGATTTTTTTCTTTTCGACACCTCAAATCGGTTTTGTCAGTCAGTTTTTTTGTCCGACAAAAAACCGCCGTACAATTAAAAGGTCCGATCCAACTGGATCTTTTCGAACCAAGAGATTTCGAATTCGAATATACTCACCAGTTGCATAAAATGCCGTCATCCTGGATAGATTCTATCCAGGATCCGTTGTTAAAATAATAGATTCTGGCTTTAAGCATGCCAGAATGACATTGCTTCCAAAAGCCACAAAAAGTTAAATCCCGGCTCAATCAAATATATGCACACATTTTGTTGTAGTCAGATAATTTCGTGCGCTCTCAATACATCGTTACATGCAACGTTGGGGTATACTGACAGATGGACTCCTCCGGAAATCAGTTTGGGCTAAAGGGCTCCGTGGAAATCCAGGCTGGAAAAAATATGAAGTTTCCCGGTGTCAGTTTGTCAGCAAAATCTATCTTAAGATAGATTGCATGTTTTCTTTCGCTTGTTACAATGGCAAGCAAAACGAGAACCGCACAAAAGCCAAATGCAATACATCCATAAATATACCGCATTATGAGAATCACTGTAAAAAAGGAGAAGTCTGGTAATGAAAAAATTACTTTATCAACCAATCATGATCACTTTGATGCTTTTGTCTGATGCATGTACGCAAAGCCCAAGCGATGAGCAAACTCGTTATGATTCCGTATCGAATCATGGTAAAAAATGCATGACTTGTTCCGCCCCTGCTGGTGGTGATTATTGTGGCACAAGATCTCCTGCAGGTTGTTGGTGTGATGACCTGTGTAAGCAATACAACGATTGTTGCCCGGACAAGGAAGAAATCTGTCCGGGCCCGACCCCGACTCCATCCCCCACTCCCGATCCGGATCCCAATTCTTGCGTAGGCTACTGTGGCGAGCAGGCGCCGGGTGGTTGTTGGTGTGACGTTCGATGTGAAGAATGCTATGATTGTTGTGAAGACAAGTTTGAAATATGTCCCAATGAAGTACCGACACCTACTCCCACGCCGACTCCCTATCCGCCGCAAGATTGCGGAGATCCTGAGATCATTGCCGGGTATTACGAGTGTAAGCTTGCCAAAGACAAGTCAAGCTGCATTGCAGCCGGAGGTGCGTGGAAAAACGTTGGGACCATATTCCCATATGTTACATGTGCATGTCCAACCGGCCAGGGAAATTGTCCCTGTATGACACATAGCGAATGCTTGGGCGCATGTGCGGTGGAATCTGATCACGCATGCTCCGATCTCCCGCATGGATACTGCATTCCCGAAACGCCGTTCTTCGGATGCCACTGTTGGTTTGATGAATCCGGGGTGTACTATCTTTGTTCCGATCCACCACCGACGCCTGGGCCGCCCACACCTCCCCCACCGGAGCCACCCATGCCGATGCCTACGCCGCCTGGCATCGATCAACCTCGAATATTGAAAGAAATCGATCGATCTCCTGCCTATTTCAATGAACCAGTCGTTCTCCATAAACATGTTTTTTTTGAGCTATATGATCAAACCAATGGCCATGAGATATGGAAAAGCGATGGAACAGAAGCAGGCACGAACATATTCAAAGACATATCTCCAAGCATAAACAGTGTTCACGCAGGTAAATTCCTGGTTGCAAATCAAAAACTTTTTTTCAGAGCGCATTCCGATTCTTATGGAACCGAATTATGGATGAGTAACGGCACGAAAAATGGCACGATGATGGTAAAGGATATTACTGTCGGACCCAAGAGCACGTCTTTTTCTTTGCTCATGGCATGCAATGATCAGGTATTTTTTATTGCAGATGATGGTGTTCATGGATCCGAGCTCTGGAAAAGCGACGGCACCGAGGAAGGTACTGTCATGGTAAAGGATATTTGGCCTGGAGAAAATTCAGCATTTGCTAAAATACAACATGCGGCCACAAGGGGTGAGCAGATATTCTTCTTTGCGGATGACGGTACCCACGGCTACGAGCCATGGAAGAGCGACGGTACGCAAGCGGGCACCACCATGGTAAAAGATATAAGACCAGGGGGAAAGGACTCTTCAAGCTTGTATCGGGAAGATGTGATATTTTCGTTCAAGGATCATATCTATTTTTATGCATACAACGAAGCCCACGGTGGCGAGTTATGGAAAAGTGACGGTACCGAAACAGGCACTGATATATTGAAAGAGCTGCAACCGGGTAACTTGAGTATGCTATTTGCCAAATACGGGCCTTATCTGATCCATGACGATTTTGTGTATCTAGCCCTTGACCGTGGTGCGACCGGTCATGAGTTATGGAAGACCGACGGTAGCCGGGCCGGTACGGTAATGGTTAAGGAGTTCGACAAAACCGGAGCCTGTCAATCACATCCCATTTTGAAAGCGGCAAGCAAATATCAAGTATTTTTCGCTGGTTGTGATAATTTTGGATATGAGCTATGGAAAAGCGACGGCACCCAAGCAGGTACCCTGATGGTAAAAGACATCAAAAAGGGCGCAGGTGACTCCTCGTTTTCTGGAAGCACAGTATATACCGTCATAAATGAAAAATTGTACTTCTTTGCCGACGATGGTTTGTATGGAGGTGAGCTATGGATGAGCGATGGAACAGAATCCGGCACATTGGCAGTGAAAGACATCTATCCAGGAAGAAAAAGCTCTCAAGTATCCACGCTGATAAAATTGAAAAACAAGCTCATTTTTTGGGCCTGCCATCCCCGCTTTGGCATTGAGCCATGGGTTATGGAAACAAAATAGTGCCCGTCCTGTTCCATTATTAAAACGATCCAATCAAGCGGCCTCCCGATAATAGTAATAGTTCAATATACCACCAAGCCGTTTGTGGCGTATTATTCTTGATTCAAACTGTGTAGGCTGCTTATCGGTTTAATCAGTTCGTTATCAAGGCCCTGATGATTGCGTTCGACATGATAATGGCGACAATATTCACTCGCCAGTTGCATAAAATGCCGTCATCCTGGATAGATTCTATCCAGGATCCATTGTTAAAATTATAGATTCCGGCTTAAAGCATGCCAGAATGACATTGCTTCCAAAAGCCACAAAAAGTTAAATCCCGGCTCAATCAAATATATGCACACATTTTGTTGTAGTCAGCTCATTTCGTGCGCTCTCAATACATCGTTATATGCAACGTTGGGGATAACATTGCACTCAGAAACCAACTTGGTGTTTATCTGCGCACAATTGACAGGAGCAAAATCAAATCGCACATCAGAGATCGGGATCGTCGGCTCTGGCTCATGCTCAAAAAATTTCTTCAAGACTGGAGCGATTATCTGGTCATTGTCAAACCCGAGACCGTTATTTCCTGGGAGAGACGAAGGTTTATTCGTTTTTGGAGAAAGAAAACCAAAGTAAAAGGTAAAGTTGGCCGACCAAGGATTACACAGCAGCATATCGATTTTATCCATCGTATTTCGCAAGATCATCCTTTGATGCTACTTGATTGTGGCTAACACCAGACTCAAATCAAGCACGTCTATCAACCACACACTTGCTTTTTATCTGGGCAGCAGTCGCCATAGCTTTCGCACAAATTATCACACCAGCAGCCATCAGGGGACTTTTTGTCACAATAGTCACCACCATTGGGATTGGCACAAGATTTACCCGGAGAGGGTGTAGGTGTAGGTGTAGGTGTTGGTGTAGGTGTAGGTGTCGGACTAGGTTCTGGTGTCGGTTCGGGTGTCGGTTGTGGGCCGCCGTCACATACTTGTTTTTTATCTGGACAGCAGTCGCCGTAGCTTTCGC
>JBFFBT010000074.1:0-20870 GCA_041560255.1 Myxococcota bacterium
GACTGGATGCCTGCTTCCGCAGGCATGACGTAGGTGCTTGCGAATTTATGCATCTACATCCAGCGATTTCTCATACATAGCTTACGGTTGAATTCTAGGCAGTTAAGCTGAACTCTACTAGTGACAATGAATTAAGTCTGGATTGCCGACGTAGGCTGTATTTTTGTGATCTCGTCGGCATGGTCAAGTTTTCTTTTCTTCCCGGGGTCGCCGAAAGGATGCTGCGTGCTTCTTTTTCCGGTGATGTGAGAGCTTGCTCTTGAATTTTGGTTGTGATCTGTTTGATTGGGTGCGCTGCGAATCGTGGATACTTTCTGCGCGCTTTTTGAGTAAGTATGCCACCGCTTGACGCCCATTTGGATGAGTCATAACGGCCGAAGCCTGTGTAAGATATCCATCACAAATGGAATGTTCAGCTTCTTTGATCAACTCTTCGATCAAAAACTCACATCTTTTGTCAATCATGGTTTGGGTCGAAGGAAATGTACGCTCTTGAAATTGTATTCCAAATTGGCGCGCGAGTATGTCCAAGTTGCGCAAGCGCGCGCCCGATACCAAGCTGATGGCGGTACCGCTGCGTCCAACCCTGCCGGTCCTGCCGACCCTGTGTTGGTAGACGGTGGGATCTTCGGGTAAGCTGAAATTGATCACATGCGACAGGTGGGTGATGTCGATGCCTCGGGCAGCCAAATCCGTGGCCACCAATATGTGCAGTTTGTTGTTTTTTATCAGGTTCATGACTCTTTGACGTTCTTTTTGAGGCAATTCTCCCGAGATCATTTCGACTTGATATTTCTCTCTGGCCAGAAAAGTGGCGACCAGCGAAGCGTCTTTGCGGGTGTTGACAAAAACGATGGCCGTTTCGGGTTGTTCAGCCGCAAGTACGTGCAGTAAATAGTGATGCTTGGGAAGCTCATCCCGAATATGGTAGTAAATATGTTCGATCCCTTCCACCGATACGGTGTCGGCGGACAGATCAATGCGCAACACATCGGAAGTGTACGGCTCGATAAGACTTTCGGTATCTTGGCTCAAGCTGGCGGACAAAATGACATACTGCGTGCAATGCTTGCATGTTTTCATCAGATGGGTGACGTCTTCGTAAAAACCCATCGACAGCATTTCATCGGCCTCATCCAGAACAACCACTTGAACTTGATTCAGGTCCAACTTGTTTCGGCCGACCAAATCCATCAGTCGACCGGGTGTACCCACAATCACCTGAGCGCCCGAGCGTAACGCCTTTATCTGTCCCGATATGGCAACGCCGCCATATACTGCCAGCACTTCGATGGGAAAATGAGAACCGATGCTTTTCAGTTCTTTGGCTACCTGAACCACCAACTCACGGGTCGGCGCCAAAACGAGTATCTGTGAGGCCAAAGAGCGCTTGTCCAGTTTTTCCAACAACGGAATGCCGAACGCCAATGTTTTACCAGTACCTGTTTTGGATCGGACACTTACATTACGGCCTGCGCGAATGGGCTCCAAGCAAGCCTCTTGGACCGGCAGCAATGACTTGTATCCTAACTCTGAAAGGCTCATACATAAATTGGGATGAAGATGATATTTTTCAAAAGACATGGAATTCTAAGCCCCCTTGAATGCAGATTGAAAATCGCAAGCCTGCAGGAGTTTTTATATTTTGATTTTTGTTTATAAAATTTTTATCAAGAAGGGTCAAGGAGTCGATCTCGGTTTGCAGGATTGTGGTGTGTCAGAGCGACAGTGAATCAAACGCGCTGATGAATGCAAGTGGTTTCCCGTGTCGTTTTCGGATTTTCATGTCTTGTGGAAACAAGCTCGTTCTTTCTTCGTTCGTTTTCAGTCGGCTTTGCTCTTCGCGAGCAGCCATTCTATACTACATTTCTATTTGCCAATACAACAAACACTTTTCATGATGCCTGGCAGGATGATCTGTGGGAGTAAAACGAGCTGATAGGAGCTTTCTTGATGCTTGTTTTTGAAGGATTTGCGCTCGGCGGGCCTTTCCGGTAAGGCTTTGTTCCAGATTTAGCTTTTGAGATCGATGGTTTTTTCATAGGTGTTTTCGAACTCTGTTTGGATTTTTTCATAGAGTCGGTCGGACACCTGCCGGGAGGTTTTTTGGGCGTTTTGCTCGAGAGTCGTCCGAGTCGTGTCGAAGTCGTTTTGGGCACTGGATGGGTTGTTTTGTCCAGCGGAGACGAGCTGAGTGGTCAGGGTCAGGGCAAGCGCGACGATAGCGATAAGCTTTTTCATATTTCACCTCTTTGAATTGGGGTTGTTTGGTCTTTTTAGGTCCCAACTGCTTTCACTTCTTGGACCCTGGATGCCCAGAAAAGGTTGCCTCGATGTGGGTGAGGTATGCATATTTTTTTAAAGTCCTCGGGATCTTTTGCTTTTCCAGCGCATTTCGTCTATAATTTTTTGTCATTGTGATTGTACACTGCGATCATTTTGAGCAATCCTACGGCGCCAGACGCGTACTGTTCGATGTATCGTTTTCTGTTCAGCCCGGATGCACCGGCTTGTTGGGACCGAATGGAGCCGGTAAAAGCACTTTGATCAAGTCCATGCTGGCACAATTGCAGATTCCTGCGGGTCACATAAAAATCCATGCTGTGGACCCGGCGCTGGATGCGTTGAAGGTACGTGGGATGATTGGTTACATGCCTGAAAAAGATGTCTATTTATCCGGGATGAACGGCTTTGAGCTGTGCTCGTTTTGTGGAGAGCTCTCCGGTATGCATCGTACCGACGCCGTCGGCCGGGCGCATGAAGTACTGTTTTATGTGGGTCTCGGTGAAGCCAGGTACCGGGAAGTGGACGGTTACTCCACCGGGATGCGCCAGCGCCTGAAGTTGGCATGCGCCTTGGTGCACGGACCCAAACTATTGATTCTTGACGAGCCCACCACCGGATTGGATCCAAGGGGTCGGGAAGAAATGCTTGCCCTGGTCGATGATGTCGTACGTACCCGGGGTATCGATGTGATCATGTCGTCTCATATTCTTCGAGATATCGAGCAATCCTGTGATCATTTGGTGGTGCTTTTCGAGGGTAAGGTCGTGTTTACAGGCTCAAGAAAGGATTTTCAACGGCAGGAATCCCAGATGTTGCAGGTGCGGGTGAAAGAAAACCCTGATCAAATGAGTCGAGCCCTGCAGGCGGCGGGCTGCCGCATCGTGAGCATGGAGGGCGCAAAAAATTTGGAAGTCGAGCTACCGGAAAGCGAAAGCGTTGATTTGATTTGGAAAACCGCGCGGGACAACCACCTGCAAATCAGAACGCTCGTGCCCTCGACGCTTTCTTTGGAGCAGGCATTTGAAAAAGCCATTAACGGGGAGCAACCTCGGGAGTAGCTTTGAACCAGGTGGATAGCAACAACCAGGCCGAAATATATGATCAGGGTTATCGGCCGTTTGACGGATCTTTGGCTTCGCCCTCGACCCGTTTTTGGCCCATCGCCATGCGGGAGCTTCGTCAGGCGTGGAAAGACAAATGGTTTCGGCGGTTATTGTGGGTGGCATACATTCCGTTAGTAGTATACTGCGTGTTGGTGGTCATAAGCGCGCGCTTTCCTACGATCAACCTCAATATGGATGGGTTGTGGCCGAAATTTTGGAGAGGGCAGCTCTTTCTGGCGGTTTTTATGACCTATTTTATCGGACGGGGTGCGGTGGGAGAGGATCTGCGCACCGGGGCCCTTACCGTATATTTTTCGAGACCGGTGAGCTTCTTGCAGTACTTGCTCGGTAAGTGGTCGGCGGTATCCGTGGGGGTGGCCGGGGTCACTCTGCTGCCCGGATTTGTCCTGGGGTTGTTTCGCTATCTGGCTGAACCCGATTCGAACATGATGCAGTTTCTTGGATGGTTGGCATCGATTGCGTTTCTTTCCGGGTTGGTTTGTGCGCTCTTCGGGTTGATTATCTTGGCGGTGTCCTCACTGACCCGCCGATCGAGAATGGCGGGTATCGTATGGTTTACAATGTTTTTTGTTCTCAGTGCCGCTGCGGAAGGCATCTCGGAGGCTACCGGTATGAGTCAGTTCGTTCTCATGAGCTTTTTTGAAATCAATGTGAAAATGGCCGAGTTGTTGCTCGAAGGCTCGGGTGGTTTGGAGCCCGGTTTATGGCTTGGTTTGGGACACCTGATTTGGATGGCGGCGGGGTTTTCTGTGATCTTGATACGTCTTCGACGATGGGTGCGCATGTGACGATGAATGACCTGACCTGGAGCGCGCAAGGTCTTGCCAAATGGTACGGCCAAGTGATCGCCCTCAATGATGTGAGCTTTGAAATCCAGGCTCCCATCGTAGGTTTGCTCGGTCCCAACGGGGCCGGAAAGTCCAGCCTTATCAGATTGTTGACGGGACAGCTGCGGCCCAGCAAAGGTCGGGTTTCGGTGATGGGTCAGGCGCCTTTCGGAAACCGGATGTTGTTGGCCAGAATGGGATACTGTCCGGAGCATGATCGGTTTTATGAGCAGCTTACCGCCTACCAATTTTTGGAAATGCTGACCCGTCTCTACGGAGTGGAGGCCGCCGGAGCAGCCCGGCTTGCGGATGAGGCCTTATCTCGTTTGGATCTGACCAAACAGAGAGATCAGGTTATTTTCACTCTTTCCCATGGAATGCGTCAAAGGCTCAAAGTCGCCCAGGCTTTGGCGCATCAACCGGATTGGTTGGTGTTGGACGAGCCGTTTTCGGGTATGGATCCCATCGGCCGGGCGAAGATGATTCGCTTGTTGCGGCAGCAGGCCGAGGGTGGTTGCCGGATCCTTCTTTCGAGCCATGTTTTACACGAGCTCGAGGCGGTGACCTCGGATATTTTGCTTTTGCACCAGGGAAGACTGCTGGCCAAAGGCATGATACAAAGCATTCGCCGGTTGATTGATGAACACCCTCATCGCATTGCGTTGACAGCCAAAAACCCTCGTGAGTTGGGTAGAGAGCTTTTAAAGTACGAAGATGTAGCCCGGGTGGAGATCGAAAACGATTCTTTGGTGGTCGAGACCCGATCCCCGGATGCATGTTATGACCGCATTGGAGAGCTTGCTTTGGCCGGTGGGTTCCAGATCAAGTCCATGTTGTCGTTGGATGATAACCTCGAGTCGGTATTCAGGTATTTGGTGAAATGAACTTTGTATCGAACAAAGCGAAACCATCTGTCTTGCCGGGCTTGCTGGAATCCGGTTGGCTCATGGCGAAACTCTTTCTGAAAGTCGCTGTGGGAAAAAAACATCTTGGTTGGTTGTTGATGGTATTGTTGGCGCCGGTGGGTTTGACGGTGTATTTGCGGGTATTTCGAGGTGGTTCGGGAGAAGTGCTGTTTGAAGAAATCATGGTCAACGCGTACCTGCAGTTTTTGTGTTTGGGCGTATCGCTTTTCTGGGGTGTGTCTGCCATTCGGGACGAAATCGAGGACAAAACCATTGTGTATCTGTTCTCCCGGCCCATACGCCGGGGTGTGATTTTCGGCGGAAAAATCGTTTCGGTGATCTTGTTTTCTTTTGCCATCCTATCCGTGGGGGTTGGGTTGAGTTATTTGGTGGCGACCGTTCCGGAGGGGTTCGCATATTGTACAAGCAAATTGTATTTTTTGGTCAAGGCTTTGGGGGTGATATGGCTTGCCTGCATGGTGTATACCTCCCTGTTTGGTCTTGCGGGCGTCTTATTTCGAAAACCCATGCTGCTTGCCATGTTGTTTGCCGTGGGCTGGGAGGGATTCGTAAGCAACCTGTCGGGCAGATTCCCCATGCTTACCATCATGTATTATCTCAAATCTCTTTTGGGTTTAGGACCGGACACCGAAGGCATCATCGCCGTTTTGATGCCTGCGCTTGAACCAGCCGGGCACGCAGAGTCTCTTGCCGTGATCTTGGTCGGTACACTGGTTTTCTTCTTTGGTTGTGTGTACCTTGGAGCGCGAAAAGAAATCCGGGTTTGAATTTCCTGTGTCGGAATCAATCCAAACGGTTGAAAGCCGGGGCCTGTTCGGATATGTTGGCAACATGGTCTTTGCCGCCAAACTACCGTCTTGCTGCAAGCGGCCGAGAGTATGGGTATCCCAAATTGAAGATACGGAGTTTTGGTGCGAGAACCGGGTGGTTTGAAACCGAGATGCGAGAAAAGGAGCAAAATTCATGAAAAAACGCAAAGGTATTGGAGAGTCCGGATTGCGGGGAGCCTTGTCGGTGGTTCTTTTGTTGGTGGGATTGTCTGGATGCAAGCAGGAACAAGGGGTTGCCCGACCTGGATCGGGCGATTCCGGTAAGGTGAGGGTTGAGTTTTATGTCACTCCGAAGTGCCCATATGGGGTAAGTATCGAAAACGCGATCGCCCCGGTTTTGAAAAGAATGAGTCAATATATTGATTTCAGTCTGGATCTTATCGGTACAGTCGAGGGTGATATCCTGCAATCCGCCCAGGGTGATTCGGAAGTCGTGGCGGGTAAAATCCAAACATGCGCCATGGAGTTGGCATCGGATTCTTATATGGATTTGGTGGTGTGTATGAACAAGAGTTGGCAGCAAATGCCCCAGGGCTGGGTGGAATGCGCTCAAGAAGCAGGCCTCCCGGTGGATAAGCTCCAAAGCTGTATCGACGGCCGCCGGGGGTATGATTTGCTCAAGGCTTCGTATGAGCGATCTACTACCCGAGGTATACGCGGCAGTCCGGCGGTGTTTATCAACAACAGTTTTTTGCGAGGCGCCCGGAACCAAGAAACCTTTGCCCGCAGCATTTGCTCTGCAATGGGGGATAGTAAGCCGGAAATGTGTAACTCGTTGCCCCCGCCGGTCAAATTGCCGGTTGTGGTCATCAATGATGATCAGTGTACGGAATGCAACATTGAGATGATCCATAGACAGATGCAGAAGTTTTTTGATGTGGTAGACTTTCGAGTCATGGATGTCAAATCGGAGGAGGGGCGGAAACTGTATCAGGATCTGAAGCTCGGCAAGCTTCCGGTGGTGTTGTTTGATGAAAAAATCAAAGAACAGTACGCCTATGCTCGTTTCGAGCAGGTGGTTGTTCCCCGGGGCAACTATCTGATTACCAACAGGTGGGCGGTGTATGACCCCGGCAGGGAAATCTGCGACAATCAAAAAGACGATAATGGCGACAAAAAAGTGGATTGTGCGGATGCCCATTGCCGGCATGCTTTGGTTTGCCGGAAAGAAGCTCCTAAAAAATTGGAGGTATTTGTGATGTCGCAGTGTCCCTACGGAGTTCGGGCGCTGGAGAGCATGCAGGAAGTGCTGAAAAACTTCAATAACAACCTCGATTTCGAGGTACACTA
Organism: Myxococcota bacterium; assembly: GCA_041560255.1. Lineage (GTDB taxonomy): Bacteria > Myxococcota > B64-G9 > B64-G9 > B64-G9 > JBFFBT01. The sequence goes on from JBFFBT010000074.1 coordinate 7,284, forward strand.
CATTGCGACCGAAGAACCGGACGGCACATTCAGCGCATTGCATGGGCAACCCGAAGTAAACGAAAACATTCGAGGATTGTGTGCGGCCAAGCACCATCCCAAGCAATATAAATTTATGGACTATATCTGGTGTCGAAACAAAAACATCCACAGCGTTGATTGGATGGCATGTACGGGTAAAGCAACCGGGATAAAACCGGGTTTGGTGGAGAAGTGTGTCACAGGAAGGCAGGGAAAAAATCTGCTTTCCGAAGATATCAAAATTGCCGAAGGTATGAATATCTCCGCGAGTCCTACCTGGGTTGTCAACAACAAGCATACCTTCTCGGGTCTTGATCCTGAGACCATCAAAACCAATTTCTGCAAACACAACCCGGGACTGAAGGGTTGTGAAAACACCTTGTCCGGCAAGTCGGACAACGCTGTGGGTGGTACCTGCAACTGAGCACCTGATATCCCTTTCCAACCTGGGTTTTCTCTCAACTTCATCTCCTTATTATCAGAAGGTTTCAATCCTTATCTTGACTCCGTCAAGGGTTTGGGCGACAATAAGAAAAACAAGAAAGATCATGCTGTCGATGCAAACACCGAGACCGGGTTTGAGGGGGGAAGGGCCGGATAGAAGACAGCGAAAGTACCCGGAAAAATTTCAATGAAAGACACACGGCGTGCGGAAAACAGGCGAGGAGAGAAAGAAAGCTCTTCCGATTGGACACCGGAGTCGGCGGTTGATGCGGATGAATACCCGGTGATGCTTTGTTTCTCTCTCAAGGGTATTTGGTTTGCCATGGATGCCAGAACGGCGGCGGAAATCGTGGGCTTGCAAAAAGTGACCGCGGTGCCCGGCGCCGCCCCTTATATTCAGGGAGTCATCAGTCTACATGGCAGAGCCGTCGCGGTGTTGGACTTGGGCCGTTTTTTGGGATTGGCGATGTCGCCTACCGAAGTCGATGCAGGCAATCAGGAAAAGGCTCCACGTATCTTGGTTTTGCATATAGATGGGATGACCGTCGGGGTGATCGCCGACGAAGTGGATCGCATCTTCGAGCTGGAGCCCGAGCAATTGCGAGCCAGTCAGGTGCATCACGAAGGTCGGCTTGGAGAGTTCGTCAGCGCTGAATTTGATATCGATGATCGAATCGTGACGGTCATAGATCCTCGAAAAATTATAAAGATAGCCCGGGTTATGTGACTGTAGCTCCACGAGGGACGTAATCCGACAGGAGAGATGCCATGCTGGGAGGAAAACAAATGTCCATTCGGACAAAGTTGGTTTTTTTGAACGGAAGCATGCTGCTGGTCCTTATGGCGGTGCTTTTGCTGTTTCAGGTCTATATGGTCGAGTTTCTACTGGTGTTGGCCATCGCCGGAAGTGTCTTTATCGCCGGGGTCGCCGGGTCTTACGTCATCGGAACCTTGATTACGAATCGTATCGCTCTGTTGACGACCATTACAAAGAATATTGCAGAAGGCGATCTGCAGCAGAGGCAACTCGATATCAACACTCGGGATGAGGTGGGCCAAATGGCCGAAGTACTGGCTGATATGCTCACCAACCTGGGTTCCATGGTGGGTCAGATTACCGAAACTGCGCTGAGTGTCAATTCGGCCTCGAGTGAGATTTTGGCTGCATCGAAACGTCAAGAGCACAACTCGGCCGAGCAGGCCAGCGCGGTTGAGGAGATACAAAGAACCATGGAATCATTGTTGGCGTCTTCCAGACAGATAGCCGAAAGCACCCAAGCGGTTTTCGCCAATGCTGAAAAGACACTTTCCAACAATCGGTTGATTGCAGAAAGAATAGAAAACCTCAACGCTCAGACCCAACGCATCACCGAGATCCTCGAGGCCATCAAAGACATTGCCGACAAGAGCGATCTGTTGGCCCTCAACGCGTCGTTGGAAGGCACCAAGGCGGGTGAAGCCGGCCGGGGCTTTTCTTTGGTGGCTGCAGAGATGAGGAGGCTGGCCGAAGATGTTATGGGATCGGTGAAACACATCAAGCAACTCGTAGGAGATATCCGGGACTCCAGTCATGCTTCGGTCATGGCTGCGGAGGAGGGGATGAAGCTGTCCCAACACACCACTGATTCGGCCAGGCAAATTTCGTTGATTACCCAACAACAACAATCCGGCACCGAGCAAGTAACCCAAAGCATGGACGAAATCAGCGAGTTGTTGCGGCAATCGGTTGTAGGCAGCAAAGAGTCCACCGAGGCTTCGGAAGAGCTGATGAAATTATCCGAAAGATTGCGGTATTTGGTATTCAACTTCAAGGTGGAGAGCTTGGGTGAGACCCAAGTCGAGAGTCAACTTTGAAAGATATCGAAAAATCGAGAAAAAAAATTATCGAGAAGTTCAGGACGATTGCGCGGGAGCGTCTCGAGCGCATGAGTCTCGGATTGATCGAGCTCGAGTCCAGACCCGATAACCCGCAAGTAGCTTCCGAAGTCATGCGGGAAATTCATACCCTCAAGGGCGAAGCCAAGATGGTCGGTTTTTCGGACGTCAATTTGATAGCCCACAGTACGGAAGATCTGTTGTGTATGGCTCGGGATAGGGGATTTGATTTGTCGGCCGGTTTGGGGGACATGATTCTCAAGGGTATCGATCTGATGGGAGCCTTGGTGCAAAAGAAGGCCGGAGGTAGTGAGGAAGGTTGCGACCTGGGTGGCTTTATTTCTGCAGTGGAAAAAACCAAGACAGCCGGTGCGAGCCTCGAGGCGCCCGAGCTGATGGAAGAAATCTTACCCGCAGCGACCCCTGAACCTGTCGCAGATCAGCTCAGAAGTCGTTTGGCGGACGATAAATACATCCGAATTCATATGGAAAAAATGGATCGGTTGAGCGATCTCATCGGTGATATGCTCTTGACCCGCAGCCGCCTCAACCAGGCCTTCGATGAGTTGAGCTCGATGCTCAATGTCTCTGGGATTGGTTGGATGTTGGTCGACCGAAAAAAAATATCGGCCATGAGCCGTTCGGTTGCGGCCTTGCGCAGGGAGATCATCTCCAACAACCGCCAGCAGGAAGAGCTCGAGTACTTGGTCAGAGATATACGCTTGGTGCCCATTTCGAGGTTGTTTGCAAATGTGCCCAGGGTGGTCAGAGATTTGGCCGGTGAGCAGAAGAAGCAGATTCGGGTAGAGACATATGGGTTGGATACGGAGCTCGATAAGCAGGTGTTGGATCAATTGGCGGATCCGTTGTTGCATGTGGTACGCAATGCGGTCGACCATGGGATTGAACTTCCGCAGGAGCGGCTGCAACGAGGCAAAAAACCCATTGGGGTCATCACCCTGAAAGGGTTGCAGGTCGGTGGTAAGGTCGAGGTTCGCATTGAAGATGACGGAGCGGGTATCGACGTGGAAGCTGTAAAAGAGATTGCACGCAAGCGGGGGCTGGAGGAGCATCTCGACTTGGACAAGCTGGATTGGTTTCGGTTTCTGTTCGAGCAGGGGTTTTCGACCGCCAAACAAACCACCGATGTTTCAGGGAGGGGAGTGGGGCTCGATATCGTGAAGCAAAGGATTGAGTCTTTGGGCGGATCGGTGGGACTGATCTCGAGGCCGGGTGCGGGCAGCTGCTTCGTGTTTTCTGTCCCGATTTCCATATCTATATCCCAGGCGTTGTTGGTCAAATCCGGCTCGTCGATTTGTGCGATGCCTTCATATTTTATCGAACGGTTGGTGGATATGAATGCCAATCCAACGGTTACGGCTGGAACCGGTTTAGGATTGCGGATGTATGATCAGGTCGTTCCGTTTATGCAATTGTCGGAGTTGTTGGGTGTCTCGGCTCCGAATACCGGAGAAAATGTGCCTGCGGTGGTGATCCGACAGGATGGAAGAATGCTGGCGCTGCAGGTGGATAAGATTTTGGGTGAGCGTGAAATCATGCTCAAGCCTTTGGATCCGTTCTTGGCGGGGCTCAAAGTATACAGCGGCACGGCAACTCTGCCGGGAGGAGAGTTGGCGTTCGTGTTGAATCCCGGGGAGATTTTCCGCATGGCTGCTTCGCATGGACGGGCCCAAGATTTGATCGAAGGGCAAGCCCTGCCGGCGGACAATCGGCCCCCTACCATTTTGGTTGTTGATGATTCGGAGATTACGCGGGATTTGGTGGTCGAGATCATACGCGCAATGGGTTACCGGGTCATCGAGGCGGGTAACGGACAGGAAGCGCTCAACCGTCTTCGGGAGGTGCAAACCGATCTCATCTTGGCGGATATCGAAATGCCTATCATGGACGGACTGCAGTTGCTGTCGTCCGTCAAAGCAGAGGAGTCCACCCATGACATACCGGTGGTCGTCTTGAGCACTTTGGGCTCTGAAGAGGACAAACGCAAGGCGTTGAGATTGGGCGCGGACTCCTATATTGTCAAAAGCCAATTTCATGAAAAACTTCTCTTTGATACCGTAAAACGATTTCTGGGACGATAGACACATGATGGGGACGGCGGACAGGGATTCGATTCGTGTGTTGATCGTAGATGACTCCAAGCTTTTTCAAGAGACATTGTATCGGGTCTTGTCCGCACAACCCGGTATCACGGTAGTCGGCACGGCGGGGGACGGAGAGGCCGCCATTTTAGAGACCAAGCGACTCAGACCCGATCTGATTACCATGGACATTTGGATGCCTTCGATGGACGGCCTCAAGGCCATCGAAACCATCATGTCGGACTTTCCTACACCCATCTTGGTATTGACCGAAGACGATTCGGCCGGATTGGCGTTCAAGGCGTTGGAGCGAGGTGCCTTGGATCTCATCAGAAAATCCAACATTTTGGACAACGCGGGAATCCAAGATTTGTACGCAAAGATAAAATTGATGGGCACCATCAAGGTGGTGCGGCACATGGCCGCTTCCCGAAAAAAAACCGTATCTGCTCCCAGTATTCAGAAAGCGACTTCGATGGGAAGCGCGGTTGCGGTTGCTGGCTCTACCGGTGGGCCCAAGGCTTTGCATACCGTACTCATGGCTTTACCAAAAAATTTCCCGGCTCCCGTGTTGGTGGTACAACACATTGCGGAAGGATTTGCAGAAAGCCTTGCGGATTGGCTCAATCAGGAGTGTCCCATGCATGTCGCGCTGGCCAAACCGGCGCAGCGTCCACAACCCGGTATGGTGTTGCTGGCGCCGGATCATCATCATATGTCGGTAGGGCAGGATGGCAATATCGTGTTGTATGACGGGCCTGCCGTCGATGGTCATAGGCCGTCTGCAACGGTGTTGTTCCGATCGATTGCCAAGCTCTATAGAAGCGGGGCGGTCGGCTTGATTTTGACCGGAATGGGGAAAGACGGGGCCGAGGGCATGCGGGATATATATGCTGGGGGGGGTGTGACCATCACCCAAGACGAGCAAAGCTCGGTGGTGTTCGGCATGCCGAAAGCGGCCAACGAGTTGGGAGTCGTACGGATGAAGTTACCTTTGGATGATATCTCAAAAGCATTGTTGCGTGTCATGAGGGTGAGTTGAAATCGATACAACAGTTTGGAGAGTTTTGTGCACTGATTCGGGATCGTATCGGGGTCGAGCTTCCGGAGCAGTCTCGTGAATCGTTGGATACATTTTTGGCCTCGAGGACCAAAGAGCTGGGATATCAATCCATTGTCGACTATCTGCAAAGTCTCTATCATATCGAAGTGTCGGATCCCCAATTCCAAGAGTTGGTGGATGTGACCACCAACGGAAAGACGCTTTTTTTCCGCCATTTTGATCAGCTCAAGGATATTCGGGATCTCATGGTGCATTGTTGGAAAAAAAACAACCGGCCTCCGAGCGTATGGTCGGCAGGCTGTGCGACCGGAGAAGAAGTTTACAGCTTGGCCATGCTGGCCGATGAAGCTGGAGTCCCTGCGGATATTTTGGGAACCGATGTTTGCAAGACCTCCCTGCTGGCCGCCGAGAAAGGTTGCTATGGAGGTTGGCAACTGGAAAATACCGGCCGAAGTCTGCCGAATCGATATTTTACCAAGTACAACGGTCAGATGACGGTCATCGATGCCATCAAGCATAGGGTGAGATTTCAGCAACACAATCTACTGGATTCGGATTATCCCAGGCCGCTCGAGGGGTGTTGGGATATTGTTTTGTGCCGAAATGTATTTATTTATTTTCATCGAGATACGGTATTGCGTGTTTTGGAGAAAATGAAAAACCGACTCGCTTTTCATGGGATGCTTTTCATCAGCCCGAGTGAATCCATTTATGGTCTGCATGACAGATTCAAGCTCATAAAGGTTGGAGAAAATTTTGGATACAAACTGTTGGGGCCGGGCGAATTGCTCGATGAAAAACCGGAGATACGTCCTCCCGTAAATCAAGCCATGTGGCTGATACCCAAAAGCATATCTTCATCGCAGAGCCTGCAACCCCAACCCAAGATTGATACGGTTTTTGTTGAAAAGCCGAAACTTCAAGATGAAAAGAAGATCCCGACGTTGATGCGCCAGGCGGTGGAGGCCCACCAACGGAGCGATTTTCTCCATGCCGTGGTGCATTTGAAAAAACATATCGAATTGGAGCCTGCGGATTGGATCGCCAAAGTCACCCTGGGTAATGTGTATATGATGATCCGCGAATATGCCAAATCCCTAGAGCAGTATGTGGCCGCATTGGACTCGAACCCGTTGTCCGCCGAGACACATTTTTTCTTGGGCTTGCTGTATCGTAAAACCAGTCAATGGGATCAGGCAATCACAGCGCTGAAGCAGACATTGTTTTTGGACGGATCGTATTGGTTGGCGGCCTTTTATCTGGCCAGGCTTTATGCGGCCTGCGGTCAACATCGCCTGGCCCTGCGAGAGTACCAGCACACCCTACACATCCTCGGTTCTTTGGATCAAAAAAAACCTTTGCCGCTCAAGTCGGCGCTGCACGAGCTCGGGGATGTACAGCGCTACCGGCAGGATATCGGCACGGTTTGCAGGAGCAAACTCAAGGAGCTTTCCGGTTGAGCAGCGTTGCCCTCGATAGGTTCACCCCAACGTTGCATATAACGATGTATTGAGAGCGCACGAAATTAGCTGACTACAACAAAATGTGTGCATATATATGATTGAGCCGGGATTTAACTTTTTGTGGCTTTTGGAAACAATGTCATTCCGGCACGCTTTAAGCCAGAATGTATAATTTTAACAATGGATCCTGGATCGAATCTATCCAGGATGACGGCATTTTATGCAACTGGCGAGTTCACTGTATAGATGCCGCTATGAGAAGTCGCATGATCCATCAAAGCAAACATCATTCGGCTGTCTTCTCTTCGTTCAGGACAGATTCTAGGTTTTCGCAAGTTATCAATCGACGATCTGCTTGCGTGGTTATTTGCGGAACTTGGGGCTAAAGGACGAGGATAGGTGCCCAGGCACTGGGGTGGAGGTGGTGTGTGTGCGGTTATGGATTGTCCGGTGGTTTGGGTGGATTGGATTGGTTTTGCATGCTGCCCAGGTATCCGGGCAGCTCCACGCCCGCCATGGCGGCTACTTCATGTAATGGTGGTAGGGATTTGATGAGGCTGGCCGCGAAGTTGGCCGTGGAGGAGCCTTTGCCGTCCGAGCCTCCCGTGTCCCAAACCGTTACGCGATCGATCTTGAGATTGCGTATGGCTTCCATTTGCAGCCCCGCGATCTCTTCGATTTTTTCCACCATGAGGAGGGTCGCGGCGGCTTTGGCGTCGCCGTGGCAGCTCTCGATGAGCTTTAGGTAGCCGGTCGCCTTGGACTCGAGCACTTGGCGTATTCCCTTGGCCTCGGCCTCGTATTGCATCAATACGGCATCGGCTTTTCCATTGGCTTCCTTGCGCATCCTCTGTGCTTCGGCCTCGGCGGCGATCTCCACCTTGCGTTTGCGGATTTCCTCCTGGACGACTTCGGCCGCGTTGAGCCTTTCTTGCTCGGCTCGATACTGCGCTTTTTGTATTTCTACCTCGGCTTCCCGTTTGGCCACCTCTCCGCGCTGCAGGGCCGCGGCTTGCTTGGTCGCCAGGGTGGCGTTGTATTCGGCGATGTTGGCTTCGGCCTCGTTTTCTCCTTGAATGGCTTCGGCTTCTTGTTGTTGGACGAAAATCCGCCGGTCGGCCTCGGCCTTTTTCTTGCCCTTTTCGGCTGCGGCGACGTTTTCGGCCACCCGGATATCCTTATCCCGTATGGCGACGGATTCGCCCACGGCTCCAGTTTTTTCTTGTTCGGCTACATCGACCTTGGCTTTGTTGATGGCTTCCGCGGCGGCTTTTTTCCCGATGGACTCGATATAGTTGGACTCATCCGTGATGTCGGTGATGTTTACGTTGATCAAGTACAAGCCGATTTTATTGAGCTCGGGTTCGACATTTTTCCTGATCGATTCGAGAAAGGATTCCCGGTCTTGGTTGATTTGTTCGATGGTCAGCGAAGCGACGGTCAGACGCAGTTGACCAAATATGATTTCCCGGGCCATGTCTTCGATGACTTGGGAGGGCAGCTCCAACAAACGCTCGGCCGCATTCTGCATGATCACAGGATCGGTCGAGACGCCTACCGTGAATGTGCTGGGAACGTTGATGCGGATGTTTTGTAGCGACAATGCGTTTTGAAGGGGGATGTTGATGGTCATGGGAGTAAGACTCAGGTAACGGAAGTCCTGAATCAGCGGCCAGACCAGCGCGCCTCCTCCATGGATGCATCGGGCGGATTGCCCCGCTCCCACCTTGCCGAAAACCACCAATATCTTGTCGGAAGGACACCGTTTGTAACGGTTGGCCAAATACAGAGAAAAGAAGACAAACAAAACCGATCCGGCGATGATGACCATGAGCCAATACTGTCCCATATACGGCCTCCTTTATGATTGAATTCGACGTACATCGTGCGGGTGCATCATTTTCTGAATCATCATTTTTTTCTTACTACCAACACATTGCCGTTGATGAGCTTGGTAACCAATACCCGAGTATCGGTGGAAAGGGTCGAGCCGTCTTCGCTGACTGCGTCCATGACTTTGAGGTGTCCCTGGACGGTGAGCTCGACTTTTCCGGGATGATCGTCCTTGATGGACAGGTAAACCCGACCTTCTTGACCCACCGCGTTGTTGAGGTTGATCGTGCCGCTGTGTTGCAGCGAGCCGAACCATCTGAACAACTTCGAGATAAACCAGACCGTCAGAAGTCCTGCGGCGGTGGCAGCGGTCAACGACCACCAGGCAGTCTGCCCGCTGCCTCGGCTCATTGCCAGGCCCACGAGCCCGAACATCATGAAAAATGCGGTCAATCCCTGAAACGAAAGCAGGGTAAAGGCGGCATCGGTATCTTGAGAAGGATGGTCGGAGGTATCACCATCAACCATATCAGGCGCGTCCCCACCGGCGTCCGATCCATCTTCGTCGCCACCGACTCCGAGAAACATGAGCACCAATCGGATGGAGAACAAGACCGTGCCGATGACTGCAAAAACAGCAAAAAACTTATCCAATGTGCTCAATTGCTCGAACCATGCAAACATCGCTCACCCCATTTCTCACCGCCGCGGTCCGCGGGCGCACGAGGTTTCCTGCCCAAATCGTGATGCGTACCCATGGCATTTATCCAATATAAAGTACACATTATAAGAACGGAAATCAAAGATTTGTATGTTCCATCCGAGTCATGGGTGGATGTACTCTCCATGGTAAGCGTTTACCCGGGGTAAACTCGCCAGTTGCATAAAATGCCGTCATCCTGGATAGATTCTATCCAGGATCCATTGTTGAAATTATAGATTCCGGCTTAAAGCATGCCGGAATGACATTGTTTCCAAAAGCCACAAAAAGTTAAATCCCGGCTCAATCAAATATATGCACACATTTTGTTGTAGTCAGCTCATTTCGTGCGCTCTCAATACATCGTTATATGCAACGTTGGGGTAAACGCTTACCTTTATATATGGCTCTAGGTCTTCGGGCACAGGGTTATGATTTGGTTTTCCCGATTGAAAAAGCTTTTCCAAGTGGATTTCCGATGCCGTAGTAGAGTTGGGCTCCGGGTGTATAGGCCATGGGTTTGAGTTTTTCGATGTCCGGTTTTCCATCCGGTCCCAGTATCTCCGGTTCGGCTTTGGTGTCCAGCACCTCTCCAATAAACAAGGTATGCAAACCGAGATCCAAAAAGTGGATGAGCTTGCATTCGTGCACGAGCTTGGCTTGTGCCACTGCGGGAGCATGTACATGTTCGCCGGCTTCGGGTGTAAGATCCAAGGCTTTGAATTTGTTCTCCTGTTTCCCGGAGTAGATCCCGGCATAGTCGATTTCCCGAACCAGGTTTTCGGATAAGAGGTTTACGGTAAAGGCTTTGTGCAGTGTGAGGCTTGCGTAGGTATAGGTGGCTTTTCGCACCGATATGTTCACACACGGTGGTTTGGAGCAGCATATACCGCCCCAGGCTACGGTCATGATATTGGGTTGGTCATCTTTGTCATAGGTGCCGACCAACAAGACCGGGGTCGGCATTACCAGGGCCTTGGCTCCAAGTGATTGTTTCATCTCTTTACCTCCTTTACTTCAAAATCCACTGGTGTACGACGGCCGCAAGCAACCATACAGCGAAGCTTGCAAGCAAAATTGTCGGTAGGGAGAGTTGTTTTTTTAAGCATAAGTATGCGGTGAAAAAAAACAAAATGCTCGGTAAAAACCCAAACAGCGCCCCTCGAACGAAGGATTGCATGACTTTGGCATCGCCACGATTCTCAAGATATACCCAGGCCAGCACCAATGCGCCTGTCAACGGCATGACGCCGATAAGCCCAGCCAAGGAAGGAAACCTTTTCGCTAAAGTCGTGGCTGCCAGGATGACTGTGAGACTCAATGTCAATTTCAATATCAATTGCATGGCATTTCCCGAGGGCATTATCATGGCGTTGATAAAAAAAAGCGAGTATAATGGGTCATCGTTCAACGTTCCAGTTTCGTTTTGCTTGACCCCTGACGGTCACATTTACTCTAAGGAGGAGACTCATGTCGGATCTCATCGAAAAGCGCAAACAACCTCGGTTCGAAGTCATCTTCAAGGTAGAGTACGAGAACGCCGAAGATTTTTTGGCCGACCACGCTTCCAATGCCAGCTGTGGGGGGATATTTATCGCAACTTCAAAGACATTTGAAATCGGTGAAGAGCTTGCGTTCAGCATCTCATTTCCTGGATTGCTCTCACCCGTGATGTGCCGGGGTAAGGTTTGCTGGAAACGCCCGAAAGAAGCTTCCGATCCACAAAACCCAGCCGGAATTGGAGTGGAGTTTTTGTTTTCGTCCGAGGAAGAGTCCGAGAAAATAAAAGAAATTGCCAGAAAGCTCAGCGAACCTCCCCCGGAATCGAGTTCAACGCTTGCCTTTCGGGTATTGCTGGCAGAGGATGACAATGCGATCCGAGAAACCTATCTGGCGGCGCTACGGGCGTTTCATAATCTGAGCATGAGCAACCGGGGTTTGGAAGTCATCGAAACAAGCTCGGGAAAAGAAGCTCTAGAGAAAATCATGTCCGAGACAAAAAACAACTCCATCGATCCGCCTTTTGATTTGGCCATCGTCAAGTTGCGCATGACCGAAATAGGGGGGGAAAAGCTGATTCGGGCAATACGGGAAAACGAGAGCATCGGTTCATTGCCGGTGATCGCCACCAGTGATGACATTGAAGAGGACCGAAAAATCGCATATGAGGCCGGAGCGGACTTGTTCCTGGCGCAACCCGTGATGATGACGCAATTGTTCGAGTCGCTTGGGAGATTTTTGTGTATGTAAACCAAGATGTTATGTGTATGAAAGGGTGGCCCGCCTCCGGATTGGCGATGAATGTTTCGAAGATGGTTGCCAATCCTTGATCTGCAGACATTTCCATGCAATATATCATCCCGGTACGAAGCGCGTACCTTGATGTATGACGCGAGAGTGGCGGAACCGGTAGACGCGCCAGACTTAGGATCTGGTGGCAATGCCATGAGGGTTCGAGTCCCTCCTCTCGCATGTTTTTTTGGTTGGTGTTGATTGTCGTTGGTAGGAATGTTGGTTGGTATAGATTGTCGTCAACAGGATTGCATGAGGTGCAGGCATGAAAGCCACAGTAGAAAATACAGATCCCTTACACAGCGTAATACGTGTAGAGTTACCTTGGGAATCGATTTCCAAAGAGTTGGATGAAGCCTATCGAGAATTGAGCAGAAATACGGATATCAAAGGTTTTCGCAAGGGTAAGGTTCCTCGCAGTGTGCTGCAGAAGCGGTTTGGAAAACGTGTCGAGGATGACGTAATCTCGCGTTTGGTGGCGGAAAGCTACGAAGAAGCTTTGGTGATCCATCGTGTCAAAGCGGTATCCAAACCCGAGATGGAAAAGGGTCGACTCGAGCCGGGACAGTCCTTTCGCTACACCGCAAAAGTCGAGATCCACCCGCAAATCGACTTGAAAAAGCTCGATATTTTGGTAGAAAAACCCGAACCAACGGTAACGACCCACATGCTTACGGAAGCGCTTGAGAATCTGCGCGAGCAACACGCTGTGCTCACACCGATTGAAAATCGCAGGCAAGCTCGATCGGGTGATGCAGCGGTAGTGGATTATGATGCCAAACTAGATGGCCGGCTCCTTGAAGGCGGTCAGGTGAAGAACAATACGATTTTGTTGGGATCGGGGAAATCCGTGCCCGGATTCGAAGACCAAGTGATCGGAATGGAGTTGACCGAGAAAAAAGAATTTGAGCTCGCCTTTCCCGAGGATTGGAGCCTGAAGAAATTGGCAGGTAAGACGGTTCAATTTTCGGTTACCCTGAACGCCATAAAAAACCGCGAGTTGCCCGAGCTTGGAGACGAGTTCGCCAAGGACGTGGGCCGAGAGAGCGTAGAGACCCTGGAAGATCTCAAAAACAAGCTGCAGGCTGATTTGTTGACTCAAGAAAAAGATCGCATTCAACACGAAATCAAAGAGAAATTAATCGATGGGCTGATCCAGGCCAATCCATTTCCCGTTCCGCCTGCGTTGGTCGACCGGCAGCAGGAAGCCTTGGCGCAGGAAGTCGAAAATATGTTGTCGATCCGAGGTATGGAGGCCGAACAAGTGGGTTTGCGGCGCCAGCAGATGAAAAAAGAGCTGAAAGAACGCGCTGAAAGAGAAGTAAAAGCCGCGCTTTTGCTCGATGCGGTCGCTGAAAATAAGAAAATTACAGTCGGGTCGGACGAGATCGAAGCGGCTTTTGAGAAAATGGCATTGCGAGTTGGAAAAAACATCGAGCAAATCAGGGCTTGGTATTCGGACAGCCACAGACGTCAAGAATTGCATTATAAGCTTTTGCAGGAGAAGGTCCTTGATTATTTGCTCAATCTGCCGCATATTGGGGGAGATAGGGTTGAAGTCAAAGAGGAATTGCCTCAAGTGGACAAGGAGCCGGAGCAAAAGTAAAAACCATCCAAGGAATGTGATCCGGGAGAGAAGCCATGACATTGGTTCCCATTGTGGTAGAACAGTCCCATCGAGGAGAGCGGGCATACGATATTTATTCGCGTTTGCTCAAAGATAGGATTGTGTTTATCGGTACGGCCATCGATGATGATATCGCCAATTTGGTCATTGCGCAGATGCTGTTTTTA
>JBFFBT010000075.1:0-20859 GCA_041560255.1 Myxococcota bacterium
ACCAATCCGGCTTCTCGGTCCACGACCGGCGAATATCGAGGAAGAGGGGCTGACGACAGGGAAGCCGTCGAAAATGCTTTTCGTGCATGGGACTCAGATAATCGTTATCCCGATGGAGGCATCACGTATCGATTTTCGGCGGGCTTTCTTTCGGTGCCGATTGCCGGACAATTCGATACCGATGGTGGTGAGTATTGGAAAAACGCTCAAGAGTTTTTTAATTGGGTTTCTGATTGGAGCTTGATTGTAAAGGATATGATAACAATGAAAACCAAGGTTCCAGGCCTGCAGCCTGCAACCAAGGATATTAGGATAAATATGTCTCGTGACAATGCATCTGTGGCGGGCGATGCCGAGATACACCATGTTGGGGCGTTGAACATTATCTGTAACCATGTGGTCGATATACTTTCCGTCGTCTCGAATAGTTACGTGGATGCATTCGTAACAAACCGCTGGAGGCGTGGGACTGTGTTTACTGCAGATATTCGAGATAAAAGAATGGATTTCGTCTGTATTGGAGGGGTCGGTCTGAATGGTGCAAACGGGATATTGTTGCAGGTCGAGTCAATGGATGCGTTTGAAGAGATTATCAATGACGCGAAATCGGATCCAAAAGATCGAGTACAAAAACTCGTTCGGTTGTTCGATGATCAGGTAAAGAATGGAAAATTATTCTCACTCATATCAAAAATGCATGAGTGCACGGATAACCTCTCACCCTGACGATTGTAAAAGGGAAGGTTTCAGGGACAATTCAATAATACTCATTGCCGGAGCAGGTCTCGTCGATCAAGCCGTCGCAGTCGTCGTCGATCTGGTTGATGCAGTTTTCTTCCGGGGGGGTGCAATCCTCGGGAGGGGGAGGATTGCATTCATTGGTGCAAGTGCCCGTACCTATCGTCAAGCATTCGGTTATACAAGCGGTGGGCTTGCCCGCTTGACATACAAATGTTTCGTCGACGAGATCGTCACAATCGTCATCCCGGCCGTTGCACAACTCGGACAAAGGCGAACAGTCGGAGGGTGCGGGGATGCGGCATTGGTTTGTGCAGATGCCGATCCCTATGCTTCCACAGACGGTTTCGCACGCGACCTTTTCTTTTGCGATGCAAGGAAAATCTTCGTCGATGCTTTTGTCACAATCGTCGTCCCGCCCGTTGCAGCTTTCTTTCGGTGGTTGACAGTCTTCAAACATACAGCTTTGGTCGCATTTTTGTGACCCTGTCGATTCGCACGCCGTGATGCAGGCTCGAGATCCGCCACGGCAGCACTGAAACGTCTCATCACACCGGCCGTCACAGTTGTCATCCCGCCCGTTGCAAACCTCCGGACGATTCGGATAAATGCTGCCGTCTTCATCATTGCAATCGTCTCCCCCACAGGTTTCGTCGATAAAACCGTCCTGATCGGTGTCCTGCTCGTCTTCGATTCCGTTGATGCAGTTGTTGTCAAGATCATCGCAGATCTCTGGGGCGCCGGGATAAACATTCTTATTCTGATCGTCGCAATCGTCTCCATTGGGGCATGACAACGGGTCGAGGTGTCCATCCCCGTCGAGATCTTCTTCTACCACCCCGTTGCAATCATCGTCCTTGGCGTTGCAGATCTCGGGTGCGCCGGGATGGATATCGGGGTCAGAATCGTTGCAATCATCCCCTTGCAGGCAGCCCTCGGCGAAATAACCGTCTTGATCGTTGTCGGGAAGCTCGTGGTAGCAGCTATGATCCGCCTCATTGCAATGATCAATAGTACAGGCGATCTGGTCGTTGCATGGAAAATCCAACAGAGTGATACATTTACCTTCCAAACATTTTTCAGTTCCGTTGCAATACACATCGTCATCACATTCCTTGTCCTGGTTGCATTCATTTTTACAGCCCTGTAAGGAGATACATATCATAAGCAGCATGATCGAATAGGATACACTTTTCATACCAAACCCACCTTTTTTATAAGTTTGGATTCGATATCTTGGATTGTATACCAAAACATCTCGGTGAGAGAAGTACTTTTCTATTTGATCACTTTGGGCTCATTCCGAATACATACTTTTTGGACATGGGGGCCGAATTGGCGCATTCCGCCGCCTTCGGACACAATCTGCAAAACCCGCCGGGGATTTACAACGATGATACCCGAAAGCATGGTGAATTTGGTTTGATCGAAAATACGGTCGGACAGGGGAGTGGTGGCTCCAAGCATGACCAGCTCTCGGCAGTTTTCGGTATGGCGAAGTAAAAGATCGATGGATTGGTTTACGATGGAAGTCGCGGTAATCAACACGACTTGGCAGGCGGGCAGAAGTCGTTCGGCTTCCTTGCTGGGTCGCAAAATGCCGACCGGTGATTCGATCCTTTCGAAGACTACGAGTTGCTTGACTCTTTTTTGGATCGGTTCTACCAGGGGTGCAAAATGTCCCACCATGCCTACATGATCTTGAGGGTGGAGTGTCAAGTGTTTCAGTACATCTCCATCTTGGTAACGATCGGAGGCTGTGTTCGTGCAGGCGTTGATACACGCCAGGCCCACTGCGGCTTGGATTGGATCACTCGAATCCACCAAGGTTGAAAGCTCGGACACCTGACGGCCTGCAAGCGGTATAGGCCCCTTGAAGACACCGCATCCTCCCCGGGACGATCCCGAGTAGGTCACCGCGACACCCGTACGATCGTCCTCGAGTTGTACCGCGGTGTATCCGAGACCGATCCGCACGTCGGCGACGGTTCGTTTGAGATCTGTTTGGCTCAATGACGCAGCCAATAGCTTGGTGATACGAGTATGGTTGCTATGCTTGGCGTTCATGCGGCACCTGGATGAAACCTCAGATCTGGTAGGGGTGGAATCGCTGCAACATTTCCCAATAGTCCGGGTAGGATTTGGTCACGCAGTGCGGGTCTTTGATGCGCAGGTTGGAGATTTTGAGGGTAAGCAGCCCAAAAACCATCGCCATGCGGTGATCTTCGGCCGGATCCAACTCGGCCGGTCCGAACAATTCGGTCGGTGTGATCGTCAAGCTGTCATGGGTTTCAATCAAATCCGCTCCCAGCTTGCCGAGCTCACGCGCCAATACCGCAATGCGATCGCTTTCTTTGATCCGCAGATGAGCGATTCCGGTGATCTTGGTGGATTCGGATGCAAACAAAGCGCAAGCCGCCACGGTTGGTGCGATATCGGGTGTATCGGTAAGATCGAGCACCCGGGGACCGGGCTCACTCAACTGGGTCAAGATCGACTGGATGGCGCGATCGCCTTGTTTGGAGTGGGTGTTGAGGTTTGAAAGTTTCACGGGTATGCCGGTCAACCAAGACGCCGCCAGGGGATAGCTCGCGCTCGACCAATCTCCTTCCACCTGAAAAACCCGATCATCGTGCTCGGGCGCCGGGGTCAACCGGGGTATGGTGGCGGGGATATAAAACACGTTGTCGCCCTCGGACTGAACTTGTATAGAAAAAGCCCGCAGGGTCTCGAGGGTGAGATCAATGTAAGGTTTTGAAGGCATTTTTCCTTGGATCGTGATTGTCAACCCCTGGGGCAGGCGGCTTGCCATGAGCATGAGCGCGGAAAGCTCTTGGCTGGATCCGCCGGCTCGAAGCTCGATTGCGTTTGTAGTCGGGGTGGTCGGGGTAAGCCGGATAGGCGGGCAGCCCGCCCGGCCCATCTCGGTTATCTCGACTCCCATGGAACGCAGTGCGTCCAAGAGTCCGGGCATGGGACGGGTGCGCATGGCGGCGTTGCCGTCGACGACATAGGTGCCTGGGATCAAAGGGGCCAGTCCGGTCAAAAACCGCACCGCCGTGCCGGCGTTGTGTAGATAAAGCTCTTTGGGTGGAAGCTTGATCGTATCGGGGGGCGTGATGATGAGATAGCTGCCGTCCGATCGGCTGGATACGCCGAGTTGAGCCAGGCCCGCGCGCAAAGCCCGCGAATCATCACAATCCAAAGGGTTTTGGATTTTGGAAGGACAATCCGAAAGTCCCGCCAAGATGAGCGCCCGTTGGGTAACGCTTTTGGAGGAAGGTACTTGAATTTCTATCATGGATCACGTTCCAATTCAGCGGCGTCGATCTGCAGGCCAAGCCAGCGCCGAAGCTGCAATCTGCCCTGCTCGGCCCACATGCTGCGTCCCGGGATTGGGTTGGCTGCATACTTTTGCGCGTCTTGAAGCAGACGGGTTTGGGCCCCCAGCACCACGTCCAAGACGGTCTTTCCGGTAAGAATCTTTGGATCCGAAACCAAGGTTTGGGTCGAGTCTTGGGCCCCCACCGGTGTGGTTTGCACCAAGATATCGAAGTCGATCTCTGAAAGCCGCTCGAGCCCTCCAGCCTCGCACGATACCATTTCGGCGAGATGACGGGCTTTTTGCGCATTCCGAGCCAGTATAAAAACCTTTGCGCCGGCAACCGTAAGTCCGTGGGCGACGGCGGTGGCGGTCGCGCCGCTGCCCAAAACCACGGCTTTTTTTCCCTCGAGGTTGTCCACATATCTTTCGACGGCCGCCCTTGCGCCCAGACCGTCGGTCAGATCCCCCGAAAATCCTCTCGAGGGTTCGTACGTTACAGTATTGACCACTCCGGTCGCCCGAGCCTCTTGTCCCAGATTGTCCAAATGGGTCGCAAGTTGTTTTTTCAAGGGCATGGTTACACTGGCGCCCCGCAATCCAAACTGCTTCAACATCTGTAGTGTGGGTAAAGCCTGTTCGGTAACCACAGGCAGGTACACGGCTGAAATGCCGAGCTTGGAAAAAAGTTGGTTGTACACCCTGGGTCCCGGAGATTGCATAATTTGCAGGGTTCCAAGGAGCACATACAGGTCGGCACCCGGTTTCGGGGGTAGGTTATACCGCCGGTAGTCGTCTGCGGTAAGTTGGCCGGGCGCCGTTTGGGTGTCCCGGCTGCAGGCCGCATACGTCCAGGTCGAGCCGAAATGGGTATACATGGCTCTGGACAAGAGCCCGGCGGCTCCCATGCCCAACAAGACTCGATTTGGTATCATAGGGGCAAGGTTTTTTTGGGCTTTGATGAAATGCTCGAGCTCGCAGGCATCTGTTACCGCAACCGCCAGTTTCAAGCCGTCTGGATGTTCGCGCGCCAGATCAGAGAGAAACTCGCCGCATCGGTGTGCCTGACCGGGTTCCATCCGATGGTGGGAGAGCAAAACGCGTACACCCCGTTTGCGGGCTTGGGTCAGGATGCGGCTACGCAGATCGCTAGGGGTCGAAAGCTCGATGTCGAGCCAACCGGGTTTCAGCTCGAGGGTGGATTCGAGCAGGCCGATGCGTTCGTGTTCCGAGCCCTCAAACCCGCCGCCCTCCCGGCCGGCCCGGCAGGTGATGATGCATTTTTGAAAATCGATGTCCGGCTTACCCAGGCGTTCGAGTGGTTCTTGGAGTAGATCCAGGCGGATTTCCTGTAACTCGGCTTCTTTGTACTGGATGAGTCGTTTTTCAAGAGCCTTTGTCGAGCTTTGGTTACCGGTTACGCAAAGCACTGTAATGTCTCCCGTATGGCTTCGAGAACGACGCGATCATCGACCTGGATTGCGTATCCATCGGGTCCTTTCGCCATGTTCCCCAGGGCTTTGGGCAGGCTGTAGCGCGGTGCGCTTCGCTTCCCTTTTTTATCCAATCGGGTCGCCTCGAGCAAGCCGGGTGGATCCATCGTCTTGGGTGGGCACTGCGGCAAGTGCAGCTTTTCCAATCCGTTACGTAACTCATCGCGATCGTGTTTGGGCAAAAGTCCGAGTTGGTGGGCGATCTGTGCTTCTACCGACATGCCCATGGCTACGGCCAGACCGTGCGGTACTTGGTAGAGGCTTGTCGACTCGATGGCGTGTGCGATGGTGTGACCGAAGTTGAGCACTTGACGCAGGTCGGATTCGCGTGGATCTTGTGCGACTACCCGGGA
The DNA here is from genome assembly GCA_041560255.1 of Myxococcota bacterium. Classification (GTDB taxonomy): domain Bacteria; phylum Myxococcota; class B64-G9; order B64-G9; family B64-G9; genus JBFFBT01. The sequence goes on from JBFFBT010000075.1 coordinate 5,907, forward strand.
TTTAATCTCGACGGATGTTCGGATCAAGGCAGAGCATGTCATCGGCTCGAAGGCTCTGAGCGAAGGTTGATGTAGGATCAACTGATCCAGGTAGTTGCGGTCTGAGATGACGGCATGCTTGACCATTTCCGCCAATCCATTGTCCACTTCCCGGGCCGGAAGGGTTTTCATCAATTCCGGATCAATCAACACGCCGAGTGGTGGATGAAAGGTTCCAATGAGGTTCTTTCCTCCGGGGGTGTTGACCCCGGTTTTACCACCGATGGATGCGTCTACGGCCGCAAGCAGGCTGGTGGGAACTGCTATCCAGGGAATACCGCGCATATATGTGCCGGCTGCAAACCCGGATAGATCCAAGCTGACGCCGCCGCCTACCGCCACCACCAGACTGTCGCGCTGCAACCCGCAGGCGATCATTTGATCTTCGATTTGTTCTTTGACCGTCCGGTTTTTATTTTGCTCTCCGGCCGGAAAGACCAATAGATTCGGTCGGGCGTGTTTTTCAAGCAAGCCGAGGATACGTTTTGCATAGAGCCGAGCAAGGTTGGAGTCCATGATCAAGGCGACCGTCGGACGTCCGGCCGGGAGAAAAACGTTGATTTTTTCAACTGTATTGCTTCCGATATGGATGTTGCCGAAAACGGTATGGTTCGCGGATGGAAGGGTCGTAATCATGGAATGGACCATATCATAAAAAAGGATCAAGTATGGAAGGAAACCATACGATTTCCCGTTATTACGAAGAATTTGGGTTTTTCGTCGACAAAGACTTGTAAAATGGACTCCGCTTTGAATAAATACCTTGGGGCTTGATATTGTCCGAGAAAGGCAGAGAGAGATTTGTGGTCGCGAAAAGATATACGTTTCGAGGGAGACGCGCCGGGACTTGCACGGGATGTGGTACTGGAACGGTGTCTGGATTATGAAGCTTCGGTGGTCGATCGAGCCGTCGAGAGCATGACGGCCCGTTTGGGGGGGCTGAGAGGAGTGGTCAACGGGCGTGAAGTCATCCTCAAGCCCAATCTGCTGATGCCCAAGCGGCCCGAGCAAGCCGTCAACACGCATCCTCAACTGATCTGCTCGGTTGCCCGAGCGGTTTTGAAGGCAGGTGCCAGGCGGGTGGTTGTGGCCGACAGCCCGGCTGTCGGGAAAGCCAAGTGGGTGGCCAACCGCTTGGGGCTGCAACAATTGCTCGACCCTTTGGGTGTTGCGATCGAAGAGCTTACGGAAGAAGTCGAGGTGGAGCTGGATCCAAAATTCGGCCAAAAAATAAAGCTTTCCAAACGGCTCTTGGAAGCCGAGACGGTGATCAATCTTGCCAAGCTCAAGAGTCATGGCTTGTGCGGACTTACCATGGCGGTAAAAAATTGCTTTGGCGCGGTGCTCGGGCTGGACAAGACGCGCTGGCATCTCAAGGCGGGCAGGAATACATATCTGTTCGCCTCCATGTTGACCAAGGTCTGCAGAAAGGTAGCTCCGGGTCTTTCGATTGTGGACGCGGTGGAGTCGATGGACGGAAACGGCCCTTCATCCGGAAGGGTCAGAAAAACCGGGTTTTTGGCCGCTGGTCGTGATCCGTTCGCGTTGGATCGGGTATTGGCCGCGGTGTGCGGCGTTGCGCCCGAAGGCGTGACGACATTTGCCCATGATGGATCATTGGACATCGGAAAAATTCCGGTTCGCGGCGCCTCGATCGCAGAGTTGAAGATTTCCGATTGGCAAATGCCTGCAAAAAAGGCTGGAGGGTTCTTCCGGATAGTCGAGCGCTATTTTCCGAGCTGGTTGGCCCGGGGATATGGCGCCGAGCCGCGGTTTTCAAACAAACTGTGTACCCTTTGCCTACAATGTATCAAGATTTGTCCGGCCAAAGCGTTGTCCGAACGTCGAAAAAAGGTAAAAATCAATAAAGATCACTGCATACGCTGTTTTTGCTGCCAGGAGCTGTGCCCTGAAGGCGCAATTCGAGTAGGGCGCTAGGGCTGTGGTATCCCCCGCACGGTTAGCGGTTTTTCGCTGCGACCAGGAATAAACTTTAAAAATACAATAGATTACAGTTTTCTTGGTGATAAAAAAAGGATTTCCAAGGCGCCGACAGGCAGGTTTTCGGGTTGCGGTTTTCCAAATCGCCTGCATGCTTCGAGATGATTTTTCGATCATGGGTTTTGATCTCGTCTCGATTCGATCGAATAATCCCTTGACGTCGCCCTCGGTTTATCGGAACTTGGATTTCAATACTTAGCTTCCATACGTAAAACTATGAGAGGAGGTAGGTGCACGATGAGAACCGGTTGGCTTGGGATAGTTTTGCTGGTGTGTGGCTTGGAGTCTGTCGCATGGGGTAAATCACATGTATTCGGTTGGGAGGACATGTTTTCGGCGATTCGGATCGGCGATCCGCAGGTATCGCCTGACGGCAACCTGGTTTTGTACAGTCGCAGCGCATACAGCCTGGACAAGAACCAAAAAAACGTGGACCTGGCGGTGGCCGGCATCGATGGGGTTGTTCAGAGGCGTTTGACCAGTGATCCGGCGGTCGACGCCAACCCGAGATGGCTCAAGGATGGACGAAATGTCTTGTTTTTGTCAAATCGTTCGGGTTCCATGCAACTTTGGAAAATCTCCATCGACGGAGGAGAGCCCATCCGGGTAAGCAACCTGCCGTTGGACATCGAAGGATTCGAGCTGGCTCCGGGTGGTGACAAGGTGGTGTTTTGGGCGTCGGTGTTTCCGGATTGCAAAGAACTGGCCTGTAGCGCCAAACGCTTGAAAGAGATGGACGCCGACCCGGTCAAGGCCCGGGTTTTCGAACGCTTGTTTATTCGTCATTGGGACAGCTGGGCGGATGGCAGAAGAAACCACTTGTTCGTCATGGATCTCGATGATCAAAAGCCCATCGATCTCATGCCGGGTTGGGATCAGGACGCGCCGACCAAACCTTGGGGAGGCGGGGACGAGATTGCTTGGTCGGTAGACGGTAAAACCATTGCTTTTGCCTCCAAACCGTCCAAAGACGAACCCTGGCATACCAATGTGGAAATCTATTTGACTCGCGCGGACGGAAAAGGTAGACCCCGGTGCATCACCAAGGACAACCCCGCCTGGGATACCGGGCCGTCGTTTTCACCCGACGGCCGCATGTTGGCGTACCGCGCCATGGATCGGGCCGGTTTCGAGGCGGACAAGTTTCATGTGGTGCTTCGGGATCTCAAAACCAACCAGGTCACGCATCTTACCCGTCCATGGGACCGTTCGGTCGGTGGGTTGGTTTGGTCGTCCGACAGCTCCATGTTGTATACCACTGCGGACGAACACGGAAAGACGAAGATTTTCGCATTGGATACCAGCAGCGGTAACCCCCGGGTATTGGTTGAAGACGGCGGATGCGGTTCACTGGGTGTGACCCGGGTAGGAACCTTGGTGTTTGCGAAAAGCCGCCTTACCCACCCGGTGGAGATTTTCGTGCTCAATCCCGCCACCGGGCAAACGACGCAAATTACGCATGAAAACCGAGACAGTCTTGCTCAGGTGCGCATGAGTCAACCTGAGGAGTTTTGGTTTGGGCACAATGGACGGAAACTGCACGGTTGGTTGCTCAAGCCTGTGGATTTCAGGCCGGGGAAAAAATACCCCTTGGCTTTTCTCATCCATGGGGGTCCGCAAGGCAGCTGGACGGATAGCTTTCACTATCGATGGAATCCTCAGTTTTATGCCGGTGGCGGCTATGTGACCGTGGCGATCGATTTTCGAGGATCCACGGGATACGGCCAGGCTTTTACAGACGCCATCAGCGGTGACTGGGGGCCTGGTCCATACTCGGATCTCATGGCCGGGCTCGAGTTTGTGCTTGCCAATTATAAGTATGTGGATAAAAACCGTATGTGCGCCCTGGGTGCTTCGTATGGTGGGTACATGATCAACTGGATCGCCGGGCAAAAGCACCCTTTCAAGTGCCTGGTCAACCACGACGGAAACTTCGACACCGCCAGTATGTATTTCACCACCGAAGAGCTTTGGTTTCCCGAGTGGGAAATGGGCGGAACTCCTTGGGAGAAACCTAAAAATTACGAGCGTCATTCGCCGATGCGACATGTCGAAAACTGGAACACACCCATGCTGGTCGTCCAGGGAGCGCTCGATTTCCGCATACCGGAATCGGAGTCCTTTGCGACGTTTACAGCCCTGCAGCGAAAAGGCATCCCCAGCAAATTTTTATATTTTCCGGATGAAAACCACTGGGTGCTCAAATCGCTCAACTCCAAGCTATGGCACCGTACCGTGCTCGCTTGGTTGGATCGGTGGTGTGGAGTGAAAAGAGCCGGACAGGCGGGCTGAACCTGCCTGCGCCCGAAATTGGGTTTGATCCGCGCGCGGGCTTGTCGTAAAGCAGCCGCTCGATCGATAGTTGAGTTTGTCCGGTTTGCGTTGATGTGATCTTTGGATAGGGGAAAAACCATACTTTTAGGAGGTCACGATGCGGTCTTACGGAACGGTTTTATTGCTGAGTCTGTGTGTAGTGTTTGGTGTGACCCGTCCGGTTTGGGCCCAAGATACGCCGAATGAAACGGATCGAGGGGAGCCTGAACCTGCGGATCGAGACGTCGAAAATATCGTCGTGGTGGGTTCGCATTCGGGGCGCGCCCGGACGGTGACCGACAGTCCGGTAGCTGTCGATGTCATCGACATGCGGGATATCAACCAACAGGCGGGTCAGTGGGATATCAATCAACTGTTGCAATATGCGGCGCCTTCCTTCAATGCCAGCAAGCAATCGGGTGCAGACGGGGCCGACCATATCGATCCGGCCACCTTGCGGGGATTGGGTCCCGATCAAACCCTGGTATTGGTCAATGGCAAACGCCGGCATCAATCCTCGTTGATCAACATCTATGGAACCCGAGGTCGAGGCAACACCGGCACGGATCTCAACTCCATTCCCATGTCGGCCATCGAGCGCATCGAAATCTTGCGCGATGGCGCCAGCGCCTTGTATGGTTCGGACGCCATTGCAGGCGTGGTCAACATCGTGTTGAAAGAAAAAACCGACACCCTCGACGTCAACCTCAACACCGGCATGCATTACGCCCAACCACCTTCGAGCTTGGCCCGTAAAGATACCACTTTCGATGGTGAATCGGTGCAGATAAACGGAAATTTGGGCGCCAAGCTCGGACAAGACGGGTTTGTCAACTTCACGGTCGACTACTTGACAAAACAACGAACCAATCGCCCGGTCGATCCGGACGCGGGGATGGAAATGTACCGCAATCAATTTGGGGACGCGGCCTTGGATAACTTCGGAGTGGTGGTCAATGCAAGCCTGCCTCTATCCGATGACACCTCGCTCTATTCTTTCGGCAGTTACAACTACCGGCATGTGGATGCATATGCCTGGACCCGGGAGCCCGGTGAGCACGCGAGAAACGTGGCCGCCATTTACCCCGATGGATTCGATCCGCATATCACCTCGGGCATTACGGATACATCCGTATCGGCGGGCTTCAAATCGGCTCTGGGAGCCTGGAGCTTGGATTGCAACAATACCTTCGGGGTGAATCGGTTTCATTATTTTATCGAAGGTACCCTGAATGCGTCTTTGTTGGAAAAATCTCCCACTCGGTTTGATGCCGGAGGACACCAGTTGAGTCAAAACACCACCAGTCTGAACTTGACTCGATCGATTCCTTCGAGCCTTACCGGAATACATGTATCGATGGGTGGAGAGTACCGGCTGGAGAATTTCGTAATATTTGCGGGCGAGGAGGCTTCGTACCGCAATTACGGAATCATGCCGGTGATCGAAAACGGAGAGATCGTAAACCAGGATCTTCTGGGTAAGGCCGGCGGCTCGCAAGGATTTCCTGGGTTTCAACCCGGTAACGAAGTGGACGAGTATCGCTCCAACGTTTCGGCATACTTGGATGCCGAGTTTGATTTTACCAAAGATTTCATGGCGAGCGCGGCGGCACGTTTTGAGCGCTACAGCGATTTCGGCAATACCATCAACGCAAAAATCGCCTCCAGGTTGGATTTGGTCGATCTGTTGGGCCTGGAATATCAGCTCGACAGACTGGCGGTGCGCATGTCGGTAAGCACTGGCTTCAGAGCGCCTTCATTGGCCCAAATCCATTACAATACCACCATCACGGATTTCGAGGGCGGGGTGGCCAAAGACAAAATCATCGCCAAAAACATAAGCCCCATCACCCGCACCTTGGGGATAGCCCCACTGAAAGAGGAAACCTCGACCAATTTGAGCGTCGGAGTGGTCGCCAAGCTTGCAGATCTGAGCATTACGGCCGATTATTATTACATTCAGATCAAGGATCGCATCGTGTTGACCGGTGACTTCAGCTCTTCTGATCCGGACATCGGACCGGAGTTGGATGCATTGGGAGTAAGCGCCGCGCAGTTTTTCACCAATGCTTTGGATACCAAAACAACCGGCTTCGATGTCATTTTGGTGTACAAACTGCTGTCCGGAGACGTCGATTTTTCCGTATCTGTGCTTTACAACAACAACCATATGGATCTCGGTGCCATAAAGACCAGCCCCAAGCTTGCGGGCAAAGAGGATAATTATTTCGGCCTTCGAGATCAGCGTTTTTTGTTGGCTTCCGCGCCTGAGAACAAATACGGCCTATCCCTGGACTACCGCAGTCGATGGTTTTTTGGAAATGTGCGCGTTACGCTTTTCGACGATATACGCCTCATCGATTGGGGCGGCAGCGTCGATCATTACAGGGACAATTGGACCCTGGATGCTTCGTTGGGCGCCGAGCTTGCAGACGATATCACCCTGGTCGTAGGAGCTTTGAATGTGCTCAACAAATACCCGACCACCCAGGACATGGATACCGAGACCGGCGGTCTTTGGGATGCGGTGCAAATGGGCTTCAGCGGGACCTTCCTGTATGCCAAGTTGAACCTGAAGATCTAATTCGAAGCGCTACTGCCTAAAATAACCCCAACGTTGCATATAACGATGTATTGAGAGCGCACGAAATTAGCTGACTACAACAAAATGTGTGCATACTGGCATGCTTTAAGCCGGAATCTATAATTTTAACAATGGATCCTGGATAGAATCTATCCAGGATGACGGCATTTTATGCAACTGGCGAGATAAGAAAATCTATGCAGAAAGAGCTGTTTTTCTGTGGATCTGTTTTGGATCTGAGTGGATCCTATTTACCGGTACCCGGTCCATTGGGTGTCGATGAAGTAATTTCGATCCTCCATGGGCGAGGGTTTCTTTGCGTCGATATGCGACGCGTTGGTAATGACAATTAAAGAATCATTGAGGTTTCTTACCAAGATGACGAACTCTTCACGATAGTCGCCGATGACATCCATTCGCATTGCCAAATCCGCAAAATATCCGGGTGGTTTTATTTCCTCACGTGGTGGGATTCCATCCCAATCGATCGGCGGATAGTAGCAACCACCCAGCACTTCACCCGAAGAGGAGTATAGTTGATTGACCCATTTCACATAGTCGTTGCCTGGAAGAAAATGACATTCCTCATTGGGGTAGCCAAGACAGCAAATCGGTTCCCAGTAGAAGCTTGCGCAGATTTCCATACCGGGAATATCGCGTACATCTCCAATCCAGCCTCCATGTCCGCGCTGAATCGGGTTTTGGAAAGTACCATTATGGACCGGACACCATACATCGACCAAATCATCTCGACTCCAAATGGGAGGCCAGCTGGATGCAAGACTCGTGATATTGGTTACAAACGCTTCCGGATCGTTAGCGCTTTTCATCAAGTAGAAAATTTCGAGCCCTGGTATGTCCGGGCGGATGTCACCGGTCCTCATGCCGCTGACCAGAGTGACCGGAACTTGGGATAACAGTTTGCCATCTCCGGACAAAACCGTGCCTCCGGCTTCGCTGCCGGCAAACAGTCAATTTGTATATCTTGTAGTTTCTATATTTTGACCTCACTCTTGATCCATACCATCTCAGCCGTGGGAGCGTATGGATCCGCCCGTGGTTTTAGCGTCAGCTTGAAATCCTCGGAGAATCTAACGGCAGCGTTGCTACACATTGTCGCTATGGATGAGTATGATGATCCGTATCTTGATACCGTATCAGTGCTTGCTAGGCCATAAGGAAGGAATAAGCGGAATGCCGTCATATGTAAATGCGAGTCCACCGATCCTAGCTCCGCATGGAACGGTTCTACATCGAACTTCATCTCCCCTTGGTGAAGCACGATTTCAAAATGCGTCAGATTCATTGATTCCATGTTTGCCTTGTTGGACTCAGAACTCACTCCTATCAAGAAACAAGATCTAGAACGTACATAGAGGTCGAGAAGCTTCTCTGTGACTTTGGTCACCTTTTCTGTGTCGCTGCCTTCAAGAATTCCTTGGGCTGCGACTATCGCGGCAAGCACGGGTTCGGTCAACGGTTTCGCATATGCCCTGTAGTTGAATTCCACTTTTCGACGCGATCGGGGCACGCTCCAACCACGTTCTAGGTTCTTCACCGCTTTCACGATCCAGGACTTCCTTTTCTCATGGTTTGAGTGAAGTGACACGCGTCCAGTAAGATATGCTGGATCGGAGGCCGAGATTGAATGAACAGTTGAAGAAACGCAGGCAACAGAGTAAAGAAATGCCAATAGGGCAACAGCGTAAGCACCTAGTGTCAGATTATTCTGTAGCCTGCTGGGTTTGGTTGTTTGGGTCGCGACAGATATCATTTGTCCTCCTTGAAAAGGTATCCGATATTCAAGTTTATTTTTTCATCTTCAACAAATACAATCTGTACATGTTCAACAACAACAGGACCATCCTACAACCTCAATCCCTTGATCTCGTGGTAGGAAATTTCGATTTTCCTAGGAAAAAAGCAACGTGATTTGTTTCATGACTCCCCGTTTTCGTCTCAAACCGCAAAACCCGGTTCGTGGGAGATGGTTTTCATTAGAGCATCACATTTTTCGATTTGCTCCGGTGTGCCGCTCAATACGAGCCAGACGCTTCCTTCGGCGCCCGCAACTCCACCTCCGGCAAACAGCTCGGCATCAGCGCCTGTAAGCAGCTTGATCGCATCGATCTCGGTAATAACTTCGCCCGGGGCGGCAAGCAAACGAAATCCTTGGGCGCCGGGTTGGTTGAGGCGCAGGCTGAGCTCGTCCAGATCGGTGAAAATACGTTTTTCCAGCCCGACGGGTAACAGCAACCTCACCCTTCTTCCGGCCACGGCTTGCAGGGCGACGCCCAGAGTGCCTGCCTTGGGGTGACCTATCAATACGGCGGCGCGCTTTTTGATAGGATCGAGAGCGTTGGCCCCTTTGATGATGACGTCGCCTTCTTTGAGATCATCGATGACGTCGAATATGGTTTTACCTTTTTGCCAGTTTCCGTTTGTGATGACCACGTCTCCGGGGAAACCGGACTCGTCCGGTAGTCTTCCGGTGGAGGAAGTGGGTTTGGCCGGGGGTAGCACCAACCCTCGAAAAAAACGACTTCGGTTGAATGCTTCGCCTTGATCGATGCGTTGGAGCACTTCTTCGGCAACATAACCGTTGGTGGTGCCGGCCACGATGACGACGGTGCCCTGGGCAAGCGCGCTCGATATTGCGGGATGAACCGCCACGGCTTTGGCGATGAATCGTTTTGCGCATGAGGTAGTAAGCAAAATCTGTTTCATGGCGTGACTCCTCCAACTGTAGGCATGGGCTGTTGAAGATCTATGAAATCCGTTTTGTCGCGCTATGCAGTGATTGCTGCAATTGCTTGGAGTGTTTTACAATAACCTGGAACAGCTCGTCAACCAGATCGGTCGGAAGGTCCAGGGCTTGGGCCCAATGTTTTCGATCCTGCATGAGCGTCCGTTCACGGTCTGAATCCATAACCTCTGCTCCGGCATGCTTTTTTTGGTTTCCAATCTCCCGGACCACTTGAAATCGATCATGCAAGGCTTTGAGTATGCCCAAATCGTGCTGATCGATGAGCTGTCTCAGATCTTGTTTTCGCTTGCGGCCCGCATCGGCCGGATCGAGGTTGCGGCGTTGCCGGCAGACGTTTTTCCATATGGTGGCAAGATTACCTGCACGCATGGCATGGCGAGTATGGGATATACCGACCTCCAATTGATCCAGAGCGGTCTCTATGGCATCGTTGTTGGTCTCCAAGATACTCTCCCAGACGGAATAGTCCGAGCAAGCCAGTCGAGTCATATCCAGAAATCCTCTTCCCGCTACGAGATGGAGCAACTGGTGGGAAGCGTCGGCTTTGAGTGCGACTTGCATGAGAATTACGGCCAGCAGCTGGGGTATGTGGCTGAGAAAAGCCATGATTTGGTCGTGCTCTTTCGCTTCCAGCATGACGGGCGTGGCCCTAAGCTCGTCAATGAGTCGTAACATGCAGAGCAAAGCTTTTTCGGATGTATCGGGTTGTGGACAGAGTATGTACGGTCGGTTTTTGAACAGGAGCGGATCTGCGGATTCGAATCCCAGGCGCTCTGAGCCGGCCATCGGGTGTCCGCCTACGAAGTGGACGTTTGGGGGTAGGGCCGATAGAGCTTCTGCCAAAATGCGTGACTTTGTGCTGCCTACATCCGTAATCACCGTATCGGGGTTTACCCACCGAGCCAATTGGCGCAAGTGCTCGAGAATCACCTTTACGGGAGTTGCCAGAACAACCAGAGAGCTTTTTTGTATGAACCCGGCCGCCGACGAGTCGAAAGTGCCCACTTGGTTCCACACATCGCTGTTCTCGAGTAATGTGAGACGATCTGCTCGATCGATGCCCAGGATGTCGGTACCGGCATTGCGGCGTTTGAGCGCCAATGCGATGGAGCCGCCTATCAACCCGCAGCCTACAATGGTGATGGTCGCATCAGACATGTGGGTCTTCTTTACCGATATGGCGGCCCAGAGTGGATGCGATGATACGGCATCGGTGCATGAGTGCACGAAATTGTTCAAAAGGCAAAGATTGCGGTCCGTCCGAAAGGGCTTTTTCGGGTTGTGGGTGGATTTCGATCATGATTCCATCGGCACCCGAGGCGACCGCGGCGCGGGCCATGGGTGGGACGAAACGCCGATCGCCTACGGCGTGGCTTGGATCGACGATGATGGGCAGATGCGACAGGTGTTTGATGACCGGTACGGCCGCCAAGTCGAGCGTGTTGCGGGTCGCGTTTTCGAATGTTCGGATACCCCGCTCACATAAGACGACGTTGGGGTTGCCGGAGGCTAAAATATACTCGGCGCTCATAAGCCAGTCTTGTATGGTGGCCGAAAATCCCCGTTTGAGCAAAACCGGATGTTTGCAGGAACCGAGTCGGGTCAGCAGAGGAAAATTTTGCATATTGCGGGCTCCGACTTGGATGAGGTCGGCGTATTGACATACCAAGTCAATTTGGTCGATGGTCATGACCTCGGTGACCACGGCGAGGTTGTGGCGATCGGCCGCTTGGCGCAGAAACTTCAATCCCTTTTCACCCAATCCCTGAAACGAATACGGGGATGTGCGCGGTTTGAAGGCTCCACCCCGTAGAATGCGAACGCCCAGAGAAGAGATAAATGCGGCGATGGACTCGAGCTGATCTTCGTTTTCCACGGCGCATGGACCCGCCATGACGGCCAGCTCTCGGCTTCCTACCTGTATGTCTTTGATCTGAACGATGGAGTCTTGGGGATGGAACTCGCGGCTGGCCAACTTGAACGGTGTCGTGACCGGTACGATTTCTCTCACTCCGTCCATCGTGTTGAAATAACGCACGTCCAGGGTTGCGTTGTTTCCGACGATTCCTAAAATTGTACGTTCGACGCCGTCGGATCGGTGCACATGATATCCTTGCTCGACAATCCGGGCCTGAATGGCCTGAATTTGCGATTCGGTTGCATCGTGTTTGCATATTACGATCATCTCAATCCTCCACATTAGGACACGGCCGTTGAAGCGGCGCGTGAAAAAAAAAGCCCACCTGGTTCGAGGTGGGCTGCTTGTTTTGCTCGTTTGGGTCGCGGACGCACAATCAGAGCATTCCCACCTCCAGGGTGTACGGCACGTAATAATAGCGATAACAATAGCAGCCTTGGTGCAGGTAGTTCGGATTGGATTGTGCTCTACGCATTGGATCAACCTCTGGATGGAAGCTTATTGAGGATTATTTGGTAAGTCAAGGGAAAAGGTGTTGCCGTCAAAGAACAGCCTCCTATCGAAACGAACCTGCGGTTGCAAGAATATTGGCCGCCTCGACTGCACGGGAGAAGATTTTCATGTGGGTTGTACATGCCGGTATTTTGCAAGCTCATCCGTCAGGGAGGCAAGTCGGTTCGGTTGGTTCCAGGAGGGGTTGAGAGAAATGAGGGATCCTTTTCGGCCTTCTTGATGAGTTTTTATGAGCACCCCCCGGTTTTCGAAGGTCATAAGCGCGTTTTTGACGGCTTCCCGGTTGAGGGATTCATACAAAATGATATCTCCCCGAGCATACAACTGATCGCCCGTGTGCAGCATACGGGAGATGAGCTCCTTTTCACTCAGGGCTCCTTTTCTCAGCTCACGCAGTCCGTATGCGCACAGCCAGTAGGCTTCGATGAAATGCTCGAGTAAGGTCAGGAACAAGGAGAAATGATCCCGGCCTTCTGGATTTTTCGTAATGATATTGTTCTCCAGCTTGAAAACTTTTTCGTTTGAAAGCTCCCGAAGCGAACGGTTGACTTCTTCTTCCAGTTGGTCTTCGGAGCGAAACAAAAACTCGTATTTGAACAATACCGACAGATCGCGGATGCGGGACAGCATCTGTTCGAACGTGGCTGATTCTGATGACAGCGAGGCAAAAGCCGATACACAGATGGCAGCCGGGATAAAATGATGAATGATGTTGTTGCGGTAGTAGTCGAGCGCCAGACGTTTGTGCTCGATGGGAGAAAACACCAGTTCGTGACCCGTATCGTGGATGCTGACCAATCCGTCGTGTGAAAAACGCATGGTGGCTTCCGCCATGCAACGTTTGAACTGCTTCAAGATAGGTGAAAAACGCTCGTGTCCCCGGTTTTTTATCCACTCGGCGCTCCAGCTGGCTCGGCCGAGGAAGGTTTTTTGGCTCATGCCTCGTTTCCGATGGCTCAACAGCGCAAAGGCGGCCAGGGCGGACGGGGTGACTGTGGATACTTGGTTGATGCCGAAAAGGATTTTGAAAGCCATTTCTTGAACGATATCCCGGCGTAACTCCTCGTCATGAGCGTCTTGGAAGTTTCTTTCCTCGAGAAATTCTTTAAATGATATGGGATCACCGACCTGTACGTAGATTTTTCCGTATTTGGATCGTATGACTTTGCTGGATTTGAGCAAGCCGGTGACGTTTTCCTTTTTCTTCTCTCCTCCGGTCAGCTCTTTTACATAAGAACGGCTTTCGACAATTTTTTCGTAATCGATCGATATGGGAACAAATTGTAAGTCTTCTCCGGTTCCTTCCAAGTGCGCCTGGATGAGCCAGCTCAAAATTCCATACCGAGGGTTGAGAAGCTTGCCCGTTCGGCTGCGGGTTCCCTCGATGAAAAATTCGATGGGATACCCATCTTTCATGACATGCCGTAAATACGTGCGAAAAACCACCGGATACAGGTGGCTTCCCTTGAACGATCGTCTGAGAAAGAACGCTCCCGAGTGCCTGAAGATCGGGCCCAAGGGCCAAAAAGATAAGTTAATGCCCGCTGCGATATGGGGAAGCGGCACCGCGTGCATCAGACACAGCTGGCTGAGAATCAGATAATCGATATGACTCTTGTGGCTGGGACAAAGCACCACGGATGACTTTCTCACGGCCGTGCGTATTTTTTCGTACCCTTCCACCTGGATTCCGTCGTACATGCGATTCCACATCCGTTTGAGGATCCAACTGAAAGTGAGCGGCCAGCGGATACGGGGTTCGGCTGCGATTTCGTCGAGCAAATCGTGGGCATTTTTTTGGAGGGTTTCCTGGCCGGCGGAGTCGCCGTTCGAGCTTTGACGTATGAACCCTTGGATCATCTCATCCTGAAGGACTTCTCTTTTGAAGTCCGCCGCCGGTTTTATCTTAGGTCCGGTGACATCGAAGACTTCCATCTCGAGGCGGTGCGCGAGCTCTTGTTGCAGGGCATTTGCCACACAGGAAAGGTCCCCTTGTGGATTTTTCTCTAAAAAATCATTTAGCTCGATTGGTTGAGCCACCTTTACAAAAGCGTTTCGATGATGTCGAATGATTTGAGCGACATTGCGAAGCAGGCCGGGAGATTCGGGGAGGCCGAAAATGGTGTCGGCAAGCGCCTGACTTTCTTTTTCGGGATGCAATCCCCATATGGTCAAATGGGGTATGAGGTAGACGGGTTTCGAGGTTTTACGCCCGAAGGTCACCAAGGTTTTCAAGAGATGGTTATGGTCGACGGTCTGGTTTGGATCATGTTCAAATCCCCGGCTGCACTCTTTTGGGTTGGTGAGGGTGGCGGGCCTGTCCAAAAACAAAAGACTGGCGGCGCCGGACTGTAATGCGTCGGTCAACTGTCTGCCGGGGAGATCGTCGCCCTCTTCGTCGAAGTCTTCGTCCTGGTTGTTGCCCAAGGTATGAAGTCTTTGTATCAGCAAGCCCAGAGGCTGGAACAGTATCGTATCCACCCCATTGACAAATCGCGCCAGCGGCAGGTCGTATTGGTTGCAAATATGATTGAGATAGAGAAAATGAAGTAAATTTGCGGATCTGGCAACGAATACGATGGTCCCCCGTTTGGAGAGGTTACGGATGTCTTCGATGGATTGCGGGGTTATACGGATGGAGTTGAAGTAATGCGCAAATACGCTTCGAAGCAAAATACCGTAATTGTTGTGCATGCCCAAGGGTTGGATTGGTTTAGGTGTTTGTTTCGAATTTGTTTTTGGCATAGTATAGACCTCCCGAGCCGAATGTTGTGGGCCGGGAAGAAAAGATTCGGTCTCAACGTTTCAAGCGACCGCT
>JBFFBT010000076.1:0-20452 GCA_041560255.1 Myxococcota bacterium
ACAAGCAATCTGGACTTGATTGCTTGTAAGCCCGCGAGTTCCGCAGAAATCGAATGCGCCGGCGCTACCCCTGGGTGAACGCTCACCATCTTCGGTGCCGCACAAATTGCATGCACTTTCCATGCCACAAAAAAAGCAAAAAAACGCATCGATGATACATCCATGACGATTGCATGAACATGTCGTGACCCCCGAGGCCTATTCTATAAAAAGTAGTGCTATTCGAGAGGAGTGAATCATGAAAACCGTAATATCAAGCTCCGTTGTCGTACTGTTGGTATCCTTGCTGACGTCATCATTCGCCTTGGCGGGCGACAGGCAGGCCGAGCTCCAAAGCGCCCAAGAGCAAAAAGCGACCAACCTGCAAATGCTGGACGAAGAAGCTTCCCTGCTCGACAAAACCTTGGACGAGATTCGGAATCATAATCAAGTCAACCAAACAGCTACACCTCTATCTCTCAACATCTTGGGCGTAAATGAGCTGCTGATGCCGATTTCCAGATTCCGGGCTTCCCTCGTAGATCCTTTCCACAATGGATGATCTAGCGCTTTTCGGGCGGCGCAACGATGATGACGTCGGCCCTCGATTTGTGTTTGGATATCTCACGATGCTCAATCTCGAGCACCTTCTCGATGAAATCCAGATCCGGATCCCTGGCTCTTTTGAGGCGGGCCTTTTTGGTTTGGTGGTAGGTCCGATCGATAAAGGCTCTCAAATCCATGTTTTGGAGTAATGTCGTATACGTGCCCTCGGTCACCACCACATCGAGCTGTCCGGGTTGCAACACTTCCGTATCGATGCGATCTTCTTCGAAATACACCAAGGGTTTCTCCAACCCATCCGCGGGCCGTTCTTTCAAGGCCTGTACATGCTGGTCCAAAAGATCGAGCTTGACTTCCGAGGGACCCACACATCCTATATCCTGCAGGCGTTTTTGATGGTTGGACTTCGGCGGCAGCTTGAAGTAATCATCTTGCGCCAATATCACAGATTTTTTCCCCTGCGCATCGAGCAGCTCACACAAACAATACGCGATCTCGGATTTTCCCGAGCCGGACTCACCCGCCACCGACACCGCCACGATACCCGCATCGGTCAGATCTTTTTCTTCGATCTTTTTCATAATCTGCAAAGCGCCTTCCCGGTGGTATTGGGTCACGACCAGCTTGTCTCCTATCATCGCTCGCTCCTGCCCGGCGCCACGGATATCCCCCAACCTCGAAGATAATCCAAAAATTTGCCTGTTTGACATTTCCAATCAAACTCTTTGGTTATCTCTACCAATCGGTTGACCCGCTCGGCGCGATCCTCGCTGTTTTCTAAAAGCTCCAGGATTGCCCGGGCGAAATCATAGACCTCTCCGGCCGGGACGATATAGGCCGAGTCGGAAGCATATTGCACCGCAAAAGGAACCAGATCCGAACAAACCACCGCCGATGCTGCCGCCGCACCTTGGATGACCGACATACCGAATCCTTCCATTTCCGAGGCGGTCGCATAAATATCCGCAATCGAAAAAAGAGGCCCGATGAAACGCTCGGGTATGAATCCGGTCAAAAATGCTCTTTTTTTCAACTCCGGCTTGCTTTCCTTCAGAGCTTCGAGCGACTGGAACAACTCACCCTCCGGCCCTCCGCCGATAAACAGATACACATCCTGCCTCTCTCGAACCACATGGGAAAAAGCCTCCAACAACAAATCCTTGCGTTTGGTGTGATCCATGCGGCTGGTCTCGAACACAATCCGACCCGCTTTGAGCTCTTCTACGCCGACTCCGCTGATCTCGGCGAGATACGCATAGGCCGGCTGCTCCTGCTCGGGCGGGTACTTGCGAAAAACATCTCGATCCACGCAAGGTGGAAAATAAAATATATTTCCATTGCTCACCCGGTAATCAGTCATTAATCTTTCAGCGATTTCCGCCGAGGTGGCAGCAAACAAGCGCGTTCCGGCGCACACACTGCGTTCGTGATTGCGCCGTTCGCAAAATTTGAGCGGCCGTACGATCTCGAAAGACTTGTCCTTGAAATTTTCCTCTTTGAGAGCCCCCAAAGAATGGGGGGTCCACACGTGACAATCCGCCTCCTGAAACTCGACCGCCACCCTATCGGCCATATCATCGCACAACTCGAGCAATGCTTGTCCCAGGGCCTGGGAGGCCACCGCGAGATTGAGCAACGGGCCGAGCCGCTGACGATCGGTCTTGGCCAACGCCGAAGCCACCGCCCCAACCAAGCGATCGACATCCATTTGGTCTTTGGAGCCCGATAGAGCAACCCATTTGGACGCCGCCGCCCGGGCTCGTTGGATCACAGGTGTGGCCTGGGAACCCTCGTTTTCGATCAGCAGATTACCCAAATGGTACGCCAGCGACTCTCCCAAAGCTCTCCAGTGACGCTCCTGTCTCATTCGCTCGAGCTCCTCGTCAGGAACTGCTTCGGACAACATCTGCCCGATGGCTTCGGCGGCGATATCATTTCGCCACCGTTCGACCAATCGCATACCGATCACCGCCGCATCCCAATAGTGAGAGTTGACCACCTCGTATACTTCCCAGGGACGGCAACCTTTTTCTCGAGCCTCCCGGCGAATGAAGCCGTCCAACCACTCCACCTCTTCGTCGAGGGCAACTGCGATATCCTCTTTGTGGATGAACTCGGACCCTCCCCCAGGTACGAAAATGTAACGGACATTATCACTGAGATACTCAGGATCCTGACGCATGCGCTCACTTTCAAAATGAGGAAAACCACCCCGGGCAAAAATGGTCACCCGGTAGCCGAGAGAGTCGAGCGCACCGGCCAGCGCGTTGACATACATGTTTTGCCCACCCGTATCGGGCGCGCCGCCAAAAGGTATTTCGACACCCGCGTATCCATGGTTGGTAATCAATGCGATATCCGGTCGCTTTGTGCTTTGAAATGCTTCCACGCGGTCTTGTGCCATTAAAAACCCCTTATTTTACGCTTTAAACGCGAGATGTTTCCGGTTATACAGCAATCCTACCCGGTTTTCAAGTCACGGTCGAAATTACTCTCATCGAGCCCCGTGCAACCGAGTTTAGGTCGGGATGCTCTTTATCCTGTTCCAGCCGTTCGTTGAACCTATTTTTAGCTTGCTATCCCATATGCCTGATGCTATGAAATTCTGAAGTAAGGGAAAAAACAGAAAAATGTTTTGTTTACCGGAAGATAACTTGATTATATTGGTTGGAAACTACGGATCTGGAAAAACCGAAGTTTCCGTTAATTTGGCTTTTGCCTCAACCGAGGCAGGTCGATCAACCAGCATCGCCGACCTGGACATCGTCAATCCTTATTTTCGATGCCGAGAAGCTGTTGATGCAATGCAAAATAAGGGGATTCGGGTCGTCATCCCTTCCGGAGCCAATACTTGGGCGGACTTGCCCATCATTTTGCCAGAAATCAAAGGCATGTTGCAGCCTGGAGAAAACGCCGTAAATATTTTCGACGTCGGCGGAGACGAGGTCGGTGCAAAGATTCTATCGAGCCTGAAAGAAGCTTTGCAAGGAAAGCCTTATGCGCTATGGATGGTAATCAACGCCAAACGACCGTTTACAGATACAGTCGATGGGTGCCTTCGGATGCTCGATGGGATCGAAAACACATCCCGACTCAAAGCCACCGGATTGGTCGCCAACACCCATTTAATGCACGAGACCGAAACCGCTACCATCCTTGAAGGGATCGAGTTGACCGAGAAAGTAAGCCGTAAATCCGGTCTTCCGATTGCCGTCCTCGCGGTGATGGAGCCACTTGTCGACACGTTGAATCCCGATGAGCTGGGCCTGAATGTACTACCCATGAAACGGCGCATGCTGCCACCCTGGATCAAACCCTCGAGCGCGGGTATCCTACCAAAACCGGGCCGGCCGGTGCCCATTGGTCGTACCTTAGAAGGAGAGAGTTGATGCCGAACATCCAACTGGACATCGAACGGTGTAAGGGATGTGAGCGCTGCAACGACGTATGTCCCCAAAAAATTCTTGCCATGTCGGAAAATTACAACACCAAGGGCTACCGGTATGCCATGGTTTCTCATCCGCCTAAGTGCATCGGATGCCGTTTGTGCGCCATTACTTGCCCGGATGTAGCCATTGAAGTATTTGTGCAAGGAACCCAGTATAGGTTTTTTGACTACTGAACCGAACGGATCCTAGAGATAAAGAAACATCGCCGCATGGCACGGCGATACATTACAAAGCAATGCAAAAGAGGCTAAAGATGGCAAAAATACTCATGAAAGGCAACGAAGCCATTGGAGAAGCGGCCATCCGATCCGGTTGCCTGCATTTTTTCGCGTACCCCATCACTCCCCAGAGCGAAATACCCGAGTACCTCGCCAAGCGACTTCCCGAAGTCGGCGGCGTATACCTACAAGCCGAAAGCGAAGTGGCGGCCGTCAACATGATGTTTGGGGCGGCCGGTGTGGGCATCCGGGTGTTTACGTCTTCGTCTTCACCGGGTATCAGCTTGATGTCCGAAGGACTGTCTTATATCGCTACCTGTTCGTTGCCCGTCGTGGTGGTAAACATGATGCGGTCCGGTCCGGGTCTGGGCGGCATTCTGCCGGCCCAAAGCGATTATTTTCAGGCTACCAAAGGCGGCGGACATGGCGATTACCAACTGGTGGTGCTGGGACCCGCCTCGGTTCAAGAAGCCGTCGATCTCACTTTTCTGGCGTTTCGCATCGCCGAAGAATATCTCACCCCGGTGATGTTGCTGGGCGATGGCATGATAGGACAAATGATGGAGCCGGTGGAGTTTCCCGAAGATCATCCGGCGTCACCCTTGAACCCCGGCGATTGGGCGCTTACCGGAGCCAAAGATCGGAAAAAACGCTTGGTCAACTCTCTATACCTGGATCCCAAAGAATGCAACCGAATCAACCTGGAGTTGAAAGCCAAATATGATCTGATTGCCTCGCGTGAGCAACGTTTCGAACTTTACAATTGCGACGAACCATACGATTTGTTGGTCTGTGCGTTCGGCATGATGTCGAGGATCTGCAAAACCGCCATCGATGAGCTTGCAACCGAAGGCCGTCATGTCGGTTTGTTTCGACCCATCACCCTCAATCCATTTCCCTATCAAGCCTGCAACCAAGCTATACAATCTGTCAACCGAGTATTGGTCATGGAGATGAATATGGGTCAGATGCGCGAGGACGTCCAACTGGCGGCCGAAGGACTGGCGCCGGTCGATTTCGCGGGTACCGCCGGCGGCTTGGTCATGTCGCCGGAAGAAGTCAAAGCCAAAATGTTGGATGCGCTGGCCTCATCCAAAAAGCCCCGCGCCCGCGCCAAAACCCGAAAGGGGACCAAGGCATGAAGAAAATTTTTGCCGTCACCAATGGCTTGGATCCAAGAACCACCCACTATTGCCCGGGCTGCACCCACGGCGTCATCCACCGCATGGTGGCCGAGACGCTCGAAGAGCTGGATCTTCTCGAGAGGGCGGTCGGAGTTGCCCCGGTTGGTTGCTCGGTGTTGGCGTATGACTATTTCGATTGTGACATGTTCGGGGCCGCGCACGGCCGCGCACCCGCGGTCGCCACCGGAGCAAAACGGGCTCGACCCGATCTGATTGTGTTCACCTACCAAGGGGACGGAGACCTCGCATCCATCGGAGCGGCGGAAATCCTCCACGCCGCCAACCGGGGAGAAAAAATCACCGTGGTGTTTGTCAACAACGCCATCTATGGCATGACCGGAGGACAACTGGCCCCCACGACCATGCCCGGACAGTACTCCACCACCACACCCACCGGGAGGGACCCCAAGGATACCGGTTATCCCACCCGCATGGCCGAGATACTCTCCACCTTGACGACCCCCGGCTTCATCGCGCGGGTTTCGGTGCACGCGCCCAAAGAAACCATCCGGGCCAAGCAGGTTATACGTGAGGCTTTTCAGTACCAGAAAGACAATACCTGCTTTTCTTTCGTCGAGTTTTTGTCCACCTGCCCGACCAACTGGGGAATGTCTCCCAGAGAAGCCGAAAAATGGCTCGAGAAAGAGATGATTCCGTACTATCCACTCGGGATAAAGAAAAGACCCGAAGATTTTAAAGAGGGATGGAAACATGCCTGATACTGAAGTACTCATGGCCGGTTTCGGCGGCCAGGGAATGTTGCTTTCGGGAAAACTGCTGGCCTACGCCGCCATGCAAAAAGGATATGAGGTCAGTTGGCTGCCGTCTTACGGCCCCGAAATGCGCGGCGGTACGGCAAACGTAACCGTATGCATCTCGGAAAAACCGGTCGGTTCTCCATATATCGGTCGGCCCAGAGAGTTGCTGGTGATGAACCAGCCCTCCCTCGAAAGGTTTGCACCGCAGGTCAGACCTGGAGGAATCATCGTGGTCAATGTATCTCTAATACCGATAAAAGCCGATCGTGCGGATTGCCGGGTCGTCTACATCCCAGCCAATGCTTTGGCCGCGCAAGCCGGCACTGAACGGGCTGCCAACCTGGTTATGTTGGGCGCCTACGTAGCCCTGTCACAAATCGTCGCTCCCGAGGCCGTCATCGAAAGCATCAAGTACGAATTTGCGAACAAAGCCAAATTCATCCCGGCCAATGTCGCGGCTTTCGAGGCTGGATTCGAGCAAGCACACAAATTGGAAAAGGAGCGACCATGAGCCAATCCGGACAACCCGAACCGGATCGGATCGATCCGATCCTGCAACGCCACCCAAGAGATCCTAGCTCCATCGTAAACGTGTTGCACGATATACAACAAGAATACCGATATCTCCCGGAGCAGGCCTTACGGGCGACCGCCGGTTATTTGGGCGTAAGTCACGCCGAGCTGTACTCGGTGGCCTCCTTTTTCGAGGGATTTCACCTCAAACCCCGAGGAAAACATACCTGCACCGTGTGCATGGGAACCGCATGCCACGTACGCGGAGCCCCTCGTTTGCTCGAGCAACTCGAACGTGAGCTGAAAATCGGCTCCGGACAAACCACACAGGATCTCACGTATACGCTTCAGGAAGTCAATTGTGTCGGCGCCTGCGCTTTGGGCCCACTGGTCATATTGGACGATGTATATCATGGAAACATGAACTCGGCCCGACTTTCAAAGCTCATCGGCAAGACGAAAAAATAGGGGCTAACCATGGTTGTCATAAAAAACGCCGAACACCTGGAAGACTGGAGAACCGAGCTCCTCGTAAAAACCACATCCCATCGCAAATCAATCTCGGTGTGCACCGGCACGGGTTGTATGGCGCTGGGATCGCACAAAATCCTGGAAGCACTGCGAGCCGAGATCGAACATCACAACCTAGATGCCGAGGTGGAGCTTCGCCCCACCGGATGTCATGGATTTTGCGAACGCGGCCCATTGGTTCTCCTGCGCCCGGGCAACATCCTCTACCAGCGGGTGCAACCCGGAGACATCGCCGAAATCATATCCAAATCGGTCATGTCGGACGAGATCATCGATCGCCTTTTGGTCACGAGCGAAGACGGCAAAGAAAAATATCCCACCGAATCCGACATTCCGTTTTACCGTCACCAACAAAGGCTGATCCTCAAAAACAACGGTCTCATCAACCCAAACAGCCTCGAAGATTATATTCAAAACGGTGGATACCGAGCTTTCGGCAAAGCGCTTCAAATGGGCGCCGAAAGAGTATTGGATCAAATCATACGCTCCGGGCTGCGCGGAAGAGGCGGTGGGGGTTTCCCCACCGGGAAAAAATGGGAGATCTGCCGCAGCACAAAGGAGCGTGAACGTTACCTGATTTGCAACGCCGACGAAGGCGATCCAGGAGCATTCATGGACCGGTCGGTGCTCGAAGGCAACCCTCATTGTGTTATCGAAGGAATGTTGATCGGCGCGTTGGTCATCGGTGCGCAGGTAGGGTTTGTCTATGTCCGCCAGGAATATCCGCTGGCAGTGGAACGACTCAACCACGCCCTCACCCAAGCTCGAAATTGCGGTTTGCTCGGAAAAGACATTTTTACGAGCGGGCTCAACTTTGATATTCAAGTGCATCGTGGTGGCGGCGCCTTCGTTTGCGGAGAGGAAAGCGCGCTGATTGCTTCCATCGAAGGCCGAAGAGGAGTCCCCAGAAAAAGGCCTCCATATCCGGCCGTATCGGGATTGTGGGGCAGGCCTACCAACATCAACAACGTCGAGACCTGGGCCAACATCCCCCCCATCGTGGATCAAGGCTCAGATTGGTATGCTTCGATCGGCACGGAAAGCTCGCGCGGAACGAAGATCTTTTCTTTGGTCGGAAAGGTCAACAACACGGGACTCGTGGAAGTACCCATGGGTATGAGCCTGCGTTCAATTGTTTACGATATTGGTGGAGGCATACGCAACCATAAAAAGTTGAAAGCCGTCCAAACCGGCGGACCCTCGGGCGGCTGCCTGCCCGAAGAAAAACTGGACATACCAGTAGACTTCGACACCTTGGTACGGGAAGGCGCCATGATGGGTTCGGGCGGCATGATCGTCATGGACGAAGATACCTGCATGGTGGATGTAGCTCGATACTTTTTACGCTTCCTCAAGTCGGAATCATGCGGCAACTGCACGTCCTGCCGGGACGGCCTGATTGTGTTGCACCAATTGTTGACCGATATCACCGAAGGACGCGGAAACCAGCAAACCTTGCAAACCATCCAAAATCTTGCTGCCACCATCCGAGCGACATCGCTATGCGCGCTGGGCCGCACATCCGTCAACCCGGTCTTGTCGACCCTGAGGTATTTCTACAACGAGTACCTCGAACATACGCAAAACAAACGTTGCCCGGCCGGAGTCTGCAAAGCTCTCATTCACTATTCCATCGATCCCGACCTTTGCAACGGCTGCACATTATGCGTCAAGCATTGCCCGAGTAAGGCAATCGAAGGACAAAAAAAGCAAGTGCATACCATCGACTCCGAACTGTGCATCAAATGTAACGCCTGCCGGGATGTATGCAAACAACATGCAGTTTCGGTCCAGTGAGGTTTGTGTGGAAATGACGATTCAAATAAAAATCAACCAAATGACAATCGCGGTGTCGGAAGGCCAATTCGTATTGGAGGTGGCCCGCAACGCGGGCTTCGACATTCCTTCACTCTGCCATCATGATGCCGTCGAGCCCATCGGTGCGTGCAGAATATGCTTGGTCGAGCAAAAGATCGGTCACGAATCCGTCTTGACCACGGCCTGCAACTTGGTTGTCCAAGAAGGAATGGAGATCTTTACGGACTCGGCAGAAATCCGCGCCCACCGGGCGGCCAACTTGGAGCTTTTGCTCGCCCGAGCACCCGGATCCAAAAAACTTCGAGAGTTGGCCTCAAAATACGGCATCAACGAACCCCGCCACCCTCCCATCCAGGACAATTACCCAAAGGATTGCATCTTGTGCGAGCTGTGTGTACGGGTATGCTCAAACCTGGGCCACAAAGCGCTCGCCGTCCTGGGGCGAGGGGATCGCAAACGCATCGGGCTTCCCTTCAACCAGCCTTCGGAAACCTGTGTCGGTTGTGGATCATGTCGATCGGTCTGCCCCACCGATTGCATTTTTATGCGTGACACCCCGGAAACCCGAACCATCTGGGGAAAAACGCATCGATTTGTCACCTGCAAACAATGTTCGGCGCCTATTATGACCTACGAGCATCGAGCATTTGCCGTTGCCAACAATGGACTTGGAGAGGATTACTACGATGTCTGCGAATCCTGCAAACAAGTTGCAGCCAGCCGACGATTTGCCTCGGTTGTCTGGTGACGTCGTTCTTTCGGCTTCTAGAGAGCCGGTCGCCCATACTGCCAAGGTATTGGCCATAAACCCGAGAAACTGCACGGGTTGCCGTACTTGCGAAGTGACCTGCTCCTTCGTTCACTCGACAGCCGGTCGATTGGGCCGCAGCCACATCCGCATCCACCCGCAAGGCAATGATCGATTTGTTCAGATAACCTGCCTGCAGTGCTCGAATGCCGCCTGTGCAAGTGTATGCCCAATGCAGGCTTTGTCCCGCGAGCCTGCGACCGGAGCCATCATCGTCGATCCAAACCGCTGCGTCGGTTGCGCCTTGTGTGAGGCGGCCTGCCCATTTGGACACATGCATTTCGATGGAGAAAGCCGCAAAGCGATTAAGTGCGATCTTTGCGCCGGAAATCCGGCTTGTGCGCATTTCTGCCCCCATAAAGCGTTGGAGTGGCGGTAATGATGGATCAAATCATCGTGAAAGTCCCTTCGGGTTCGGTACGCATCAAAGACGCCCGATGCCCCAAAGGGTGCCGGCTCAATAACCCTAACATACTCATGTCCGACAAGCCGGTAGTCACAGTATCCGCACGCCTGCGAGGAATTACGGAACCACTGCATTTCAACTCATATTTCGGATTGTTCGAGTATGAAACCAAATTGGAGGTCTACGCGGGTGACATTTTGGATCTCTCATGCCCGCACTGCGCCGCATCATTGGCAGTCGAGGAGCTGTGCGTATTTTGCAGGGTTCCCATGTTCGCCCTGCAACTGCCCGACGGAGGAGAAGTGCGGGCCTGTCCCCTGGTTGGATGCCGCAATCACAGACTCACCATTGTCGACCTAGACGCCCAGCTGGCCGAATACTACAACGAAGAACGCCGGCCCAAAATGTAAGAGCCAATGACGAATCGCCGCCTCATTCAGGGGAGCAAGAGACTATTCCAAACCAGCTTGTAGGTTGCCGGGGTCGAGCCACGAAACAAAGGATTGAACCCAAAAAGAACCAGTTGACCTCGACCCATTTTCAACCATACCATGGCAGGTCGATTTGCAAGCAGCTTTTCCCCTTTGATATAGCCGCTTTGAAGTAGATCCTTTTCGGGATACACGGCGATGACTCTTCTGTCGGTATCCAACAACGGTGGTCTGGTCTGCATGACCAGAGCACCTCTCGAAAACACTCCGGTCATCTCAGGCATCCCCAGTGTCAAGGGATGTTTTGTGTTCAGCTCGACCCGAAGCAAAGAGCCGGGCACATGCAGCCCGCCGTCTCGAGCCTGTTTGGTCATATCCCGAATGGGCAGTTTCAACGCATCGGCAGCACCTACGTTTTTACCCACCTTGGTTTTCAGCTCTCCAAAGAAAAGCTTCGTGGATCTCTCCCAGGCCACAATCCGGCCGCCTCGATCGATGAAATCCATCAAACCGGCCAACCCCTTTTCCCCCATACCCTTTTGGTACTTCGGGGGAAAATCAACCTGATAGTAGGGCATATCCTCGCTGAATCGGCCTTTCACCAACAGATCCTTGGATGTATCGGGAAAGACAATGACGTCGAATTTCTTTTTTAAATCGAGTTTCTCGAAGTCTCCCGGCCTCAATACCGTATACCCTACTCGATGCGCATCCAAAAAGAAACGCGTCCAGCCCGCATCCATGTCGTGCATGTAAGTCTCGACCACTGCGATGGAAGGTTTTTTGATGGATGCAACCGATACGGAATGTTTCTGCTTCAACACAATCGGCTGGGTCTCTACCTGTTGAAATATGGATTTCAAACCAGTCGTTTTTGAAGTTTTTGGATAGATCAAGAAACTCCCGGCAGACAATACTCGATTTTTCAAAGATAATGGTTCGGATAATCGATCCACGCGCAACCCCAAATCGAGTGCATAAAACGCCGCTTTGAAACTGGCGTTTTCCTCGACCGGGTAGGCCAGGGCCCAGAAGGATTCATCCAAATCAGCTTGTTTATCCGGATGCCGGTAGTCATTTTCAAGCTCCTGCATGCTGGATTCCAACTGCTTTGAACGGGTGGTAACGGGGATGCACTCGACGCCGGCATGCAGCGGTAACGACCAACTGGTCACATCGTAAGGGCGTATGAGCTCGCCACCCGGGGTATAATGTCTTTGTGGATACATCTGCCCTTCCATGGCTTCTTTGATAAAGGCTCGATAGGGTTGCGAAAGTGGAACGATCACATCCTGCGGCACAAACACCCTGGATCCAATTTCCACGGCAGTGCGCAAGCGATACACCCTGACACCATGCTCTTTAAGCAAGTTCACCATCCGAACCATCTCGCTTCCGTCGTGCTGTTTTGCCGGGATGACATAATAATACGGCGGCTCGGTCCTACCTCGATGGATCTCGCGAAGGCATAGCTCGGCTCGAAATCGTAATATCTCCCGCCGGTGCAGTGAAGCCGTCTTGAGCATCGAATCCATGCTGGCATTCTCATAGACCAAGATGTCGGACAATCTCCACAGACCGCCTTTCCAAGGATCGGGCAGGTTGACGCTTACTTTATTCTCCGACAAACCCTTTCCGAAAAAAGCAATCTCCGTGGGTTCGATGTAAACCGGGCTTGCCAATTTGCAGCTGGCGGCCTCGGTCAACATGGAAATGACATTTTTCCAGTTGGCCGTGGCCGTGGAACCAAGCCAGTAATTGTCAAACACCCAATGATTGGCAACCCCCGAAAGACCCCGGGCCCCCAAGTCCCGCGACAATCCGGCCCCAAATACACCGATCCATTCCAGGATCGCATGATCGTAATTCTCCGACACCGGATCATGAAAAGGCGGGACATAATATCTGGGTCCGGTCGTGCCCATTTGGTGCTTATCGATATACACATGTGGATACCAGGAGAGGAAAACCCGATTGAAAGCCAGACTCTCTTTTTGGCTCAGAGTCAAAAAATCTCGATTGTTATCGTGCCCGACATACTTGTGGTACAAACCCGGCATGGTGCATCCCTCGTACTTGGTGTTCAAATACGTGCGGTAATGCTTGTCTATCATATCCATACCGTCCGGATTGAGCGACGCCACCATCATCAACACGACATTTGATAAATGCTCAACGATGCCCCGGTCCTTAGAGGTAACCAATCGATGAGCAAACTCAGGCAACATCTGACTCGGGCCCACCTCGGAAGAGTGCATCGACAAGCTGGCCATGACAAACACTCTTCCATTCTCATAAAGCTCGGCCCGGGACGCGGAATCCAAACCAGAGTCAGTGGCCAGTTTTCTGTTGATTTCTTTGAGTGAATCGAGGCGCTGTAGGTTGTCTCGAGAGGAGATAAATGCCAAAAACATGGGTTTTCCCAGAGTGGTTTTCCCAAACTCCAACAATCGCAGTCGCCCGGAATGAGACTCGAGATGTTGGAGATATGCGATAAGCTGCTTATAGGTCACCAACTTTCGATCGGCTCCGGGTTGAAATCCGAAAAACATCTCGGGCGACTTTACGACCTCGGCCGACCAAGCTCGATGAAACCATCCCGCAGCGAACCACAGCACCAGGCACAACATCCCGTATTTTATACACTTCATAAGCTCACCTCATGACTCGGCAGGTTACATTCACACGTATTTCCACCATCCATGCTTTTATCTCCTCTGTCCAGGAAAAAGAAATCGACTTTGAAAATGTGAGCAACTCCGGGTATAATCATCAACATCCGTAAATCAATGCATAGGCGCGATCGAATTGATTTGGAAAAAGATCAACAAAAATTTTTTCCGCTCCCAAAGACATCAAAACCAGGAAGCGGGCACACTCTTCGTACGATCCATGGTGATTTTTTTTGTAAAAACCGTAATCATCAAAGGCATATGATGGAGACTCTTACGAAAAAAGGAGCATTTCGATGCATGCAAACAAATCACCGGTTCTTGCATCACAAAAAGACTCCAAATTAGACATCCAATTCCATGTAAAGTTATATTATGAGACAAGCTGCGGGTAGAATCAACTCATCACAAAGGGGAATAGGATGTCATTCCATGCAGGTCCATTCATCTTGGCAATCGATATCGGCCACACCAATCTGCAAGCAGCTCTGATTGATCGCAACTCCAATTTTCACCATCATACCCAAAAACCTCTGACGGATCCGGGCGACCTCACGACCATGATCGACACGATATCCGATGTATGCACACAGGTATTGAACGCGTCCGGCGGCAAATCGGCGGATCTGAGCGCCATCGGATGTAGTGTACCCGGAAGCATCGACCCTCAGACAGGCGTGGTCGTCACCTCATCATCGAAAAACTGGATGGGCGCAGAAATCAAATCCCCACTCGAGAAAATCTTGGGTCGGACCATCTTTATGGAAGGAGAAGGAGCCGCGACTACCTTGGCATATCACCTACTCGGCCCTACCCGCGGGCAGGATCCGTTGCTGGGATTAAACATTGGAAGCGGTATCACTGCTGGATTTTTCAACCAAGGCAAACTGTTCAGGGGCACCGGACATGCAGCCCTGGAGGTCGGGCATATCCCCTTGTTTTACCATGGACGCATCTGTATCTGCGGCAGACAAGGATGTTGGGAAGCCCATGCCGGAGGCAGGGCGCTTCGCATTTTACTCGACGAGTACCGGCAGGCCGGCTACCGCCTACCTATACTGCCGGAAGATCTCTTCGAGCTGGCCAACGCGGGAGACCGAACCGCAATCAATATCTGGGAAGAACAAGGCAAGTTGCTGGGATTCGGTATTGCCATGCTCCTCAACATTTTTAATCCCAGAACCGTGGTGCTGGGTGGAGGCCTGATAAAAGCTTGGCCCGTGTATAAAAAAAGCCTGATCAAAGCGGCCCGGGAAAAGGCGTTGCCCCGCAATGCAGAAGCCGCGATTCTGTGCAGCCCATATCCCGAACGAGCAGCGTTGCTGGGAGCGGCGGTTGCGGCTGTCTGGCATCTGGACAATAAAGAGTTTTTCATTGACCCGGCCAACAACCCGACCTAGGATACCCAACACCCATGCTCTCGACGATCGAAAAAGTGCTTTTCCTCAAATCGGTTGAGCTGTTTCACAAAATCAACGGAGAGGATTTGGCACAAATAGCCGGTATTGCAAAAGAAACCCACTTCGAAAACGGCGAACTGATCATACAACAAGGAGCGCTGGGTAATTCCATGTACCTCATCATCGAAGGCGAGGTTTCGGTACATCGAGCCAAACAAAAGATTGCCCGGTTGGGCGAAAGAGAAGCCTTTGGAGAAATGGCCATCCTGGACCATGAACCCCGAAGCGCCTCTGTGACCGCCATAACCGACGTAAGTTGTTTGAAAATCGAAAGAGAAGACTTCTATGCTCTCATGTCGGACAAACCGGAAATCGCTTACGGCATCATTCGTGTTTTGACACAAAGATTACGGGCCGCCAACCAGCGGATGTCTACCCATGGCACCGACCCGACAGAACCCGAGTACAAGTAATCTTTATTTTAAAACAACACCTTAGAGTTAAGGTTTTTTCTTCATCGCCATAACGATTTTTCTCTTGATGCTTTCCGGCCGGCTGTAAGGCCGCCTACTTCTGGCACGGCGAAGAATGCGTTGCTCAACCTCATGAAGTTTTTTTATGGTTTCCGGACTACACCCTTCCGGTGGTTCACCAACGGTTTCCGTCTGCGCTTCATCCAAACCATATAGCATCCGAATGATGTTTGCGTCCCTGGTGTTCATTCGATCGAGATGTAGATTCTTTGGCTGAAGGGCCCCTTTCGTGGTGGTGACTCGTCTCGCCCGCGAGCCCATGATAGATCCCTCCTGTAAAACGTTCGCTCAACTCTACCGCTCATCCATAGCTTGTTGTTGATTGTGGTACTGTTCACTCCCGGCTACAACTTCAACCATATCTTCAGGCAAGAGGCCCGTCAAGTTTCTGGCAAGTCGTTTTCAAACCCTGTCCGGACGTAAAAAGCTCACGAATCGTCTTTTTCTTCGTAAAGAATGGTGATTGTGAGGCAGTGAAATTCCTCGTCGCTCGACTGCGTAACTTTCACATCCTCGATTTTTTTTTGCGGCGTTGACCGAAGCCAATCAGTGATTCGCTCTCCGAGACCTTCCCGCTCTTTGGCCTTTGTGGCCGTAAATACCATAACACCCTTCATGCAACCCCCTTCCAGCACAGTCAGGACATGCTCACACAAACCCGCGGGTAGTGTCAAGGAGACTTTTATTTCGGCAAATGATATAACCCGTCCCATCCGATGATCATGAAATGCCTATAAAAAAAAACATACGTATTGATTAAATTTACTATAAAGATTTTTATTTAACTAGAATTGTTAATTCACCGGGGGAGCTTCTTCGCTCGTATGCCGGCTCTCGACCGAGGCTTCGACATGATCGATACTGCATTTTGAATTGGGCTGGGCAGCCTGAAATATGTTGTCCGGCTTTTCCAATCTCAAAGCCAGACGCAACACCTCATCCATATGGCTGACAGTATGGAACTCAAGTGATTTCGCAATAGTTTTGGGTATTTCCTTCAGGTCTTTTTCATTTTCTTCCGGAATGATGACAACCTGGACTTTACTTCGATGCGCGGCAATGATCTTTTCCTTCAATCCACCCACAGGCAGCACCCTGCCTCTAAGGGTTATCTCGCCCGTCATGGCAATGTCGTGCTTGACCTCGACCCCCATTAAAGCCGAAGCCAATGACGTCGCCATGGTGATACCGGCAGAGGGTCCGTCTTTGGGTGTCGCGCCTTCCGGGACATGGATGTGAATGTCTTTTTTCTCATAAAATTCTGCTGGTATCCCTAAAACATCAGCTCTAGATCGGACATAGCTCATAGCTGCCTGGGCAGACTCCTGCATCACTTCCCCAAGCTTCCCGGTGATGATCAGCTTTCCCTTTCCCGGCATGATAGACACTTCGGTTTGCAGCAACTCACCACCTACTTCCGTCCAAGCCAGTCCGTTGGTCAATCCGATTCGGTCCTCTTCCTCCAATTGACTTCTGCGATACCTGGGCACACCCAAATACTGCTGTACCCCTTTCGGACCTACCCGAATCATGAGATCTTTACCCTCTTTGATGACTCTTTTGGCCAGCTTTCGGCATATACTGGCGATTTCCCTTTCGAGATTGCGTACTCCGGCCTCCCGGGTATACCGATCCATGGTGGTTCGAAGGGCGGCGTCCGAAAAACTGATGTCAACATCGTCGACTCCGTTTTCTTTCAATTGTTTGGGAATCAAAAACTGCCTTGCAATATTCAGTTTTTCGTAGTCCGTATAGCCTGGCAACCGAATGATCTCCATGCGATCCTGCAGAGGAAGCGGGATGCCCGGCAAGGTATTTGCGGTTGTGATAAACATCACCCTCGACAAATCATAATCCACATCCAGATAATGATCATTGAAGGAGTTGTTTTGCTCGGGATCCAAGACCTCCAAAAGCGCGGCCGAAGGATCGCCTCGGAAGTCCGTCGACATTTTATCAACTTCATCCAACAAAAACACAGGGTTGCCGGATCCGGCCTTCTTCATGTGCTGGATGATCTTACCGGGGAGCGCACCAATATAAGTTCGGCGGTGACCCCGAATCTCCGCTTCGTCCCGCACACCTCCGAGAGACAGCCGCACGAAGTTTCTTCCTGTAGCTCTGGCTACCGATCGCGCCAGTGAAGTCTTGCCCACGCCCGGAGGACCGACAAAACACAAGATCGGACCTCGTATCTTTTTGACCAAGGCCTGCACGGCCAAGTATTCGAGTATTCGTTCTTTCGGTTTGCTCAGGCCGTAATGATCCTCGTTGAGAATCCTTTCGGCTTCCTGAATATCCAACTTATCCTTGGTGTCATCAAACCAGGGTAATGACAACATCCAATCGATGTAATTGCGCACCACCGTCGCCTCGGCGCTCATGGGCGACATGAGCTTGAGCTTGCGTAGCTCTTTTTGGGACTTTTCGGTGGCTTCCTTGGACATTTTTTTCTTTTTCAGCTTCTCTTCGATCTCACCGATTTCGGTTTTATAATCATCCTTTTCTCCCAGTTCTTTTTGAATGGCCTGCATTTGCTCATTCAGGTAGTACTCTTTCTGGGTGCGTTCCATCTGCTTTTTGACGCGGCTGCGGATCTTTTTTTCGATTTGCAGAATTTCGATTTCTGCTTCCATGAGCTCATAGAGCTTTCTGAGTCTATCCAGCGCGCTTTCCGTCTCTAAAATGGCCTGCTTGTCATTCAACTTCAGGTTGAGATGGGCGGCAACCGTATCAGACAACCGGACCGGATCATCGATGCTGGCGGTCGACATAATCATTTCGGGAGGTATTTTCTTGTTGAGCTTGACATAGGTCTCAAACGCGGCATGAATGGTGCGAATCAACGCCTCGACCTCGGGAGATGATTCTCGGTACTCGCGTACCTCGTCAATCTCCACCCTGAAAAACGGTTCGGATTGCACGAACCGCTTGATCCGGGCGCGTTGTTTGCCTTCGACCAGGACTTTTACTGTTCCGTCGGGCAAACGCAAAAGTTGAATGATGGTCGATAATGATCCTACTTTGAAAATCTCTTCTTGGGTGGGATCATTTGTTTTGGCTTTCATTTGCGCGGATAAAAGAATCTCTTTTTCGCGCCGCATGGACTCCTCGAGGGCCTTGATGGACTTTTCCCGCCCCACAAAGAGTGGAACCACCATATGTGGAAACACAATGATATCTCTCAGCGGCAAGAGCGGCACCGTTCTGCTTTCCGGCAGAGGAGGCGGCCCTTCTTTTCGTTCGTCATTTTTGAACAACATGGCTCCCTCTCGTGTCTCTATGTTACCATTCTATGTAGCAAAGCAGCAACCGTCGAATTCCCTTGATCATTCGCCAAATCTTCCGGGCTACCTGTCGACACTGGTCACGCCTTTCGCTTTTTGCGGTTTTCGTGCGTTTTTTGGTTTCTTCAAAACAGCATCGAATCTCCGATCCGCGCATGCACAGGGGGTCGTGCGAGGACATCACCTCATGCGCTTTCGGCATGCTCTTCGAAGATCAAGATGGGTTTTTCCTTACGTTCTATCACTTCCTTGTTGACGATTACCTCGCTGATGGAACGTCGCGAGGGTATTTCATACATCAGATCGAGCATGGCGTTTTCAAGTATGGATCGCAATCCCCGCGCTCCGGTTTTTCGGCTCAAGGCCTGCTTGGCTACCGCATGCAAAGCATCATCGGTAAAACGCAATGTAACGCCTTCCATTTCGAACAGCCGCGTGTATTGTTTCACCAATGCATCCTTGGGCCTGATCATGATGTCGAGCAACATGTCTTCATCCAGCTCGTGCAGGGTGGTCACCACCGGCAAGCGCCCCACGAACTCGGGAATCAATCCGTATTTCAACAAATCCTCGGGCGCGGTCTGCGATAACAGCTCACCGACGGATCGATTGCGCTTGCCCGTTTTTTCGCTTCCGAAACCGATGCTGAAATCCCCTAATCGTCTTTCAACAATCGAAGTCAGACCATCGAACGCACCCCCACAAATAAACAGAATGTTGGTTGTGTCGACCGGAAGAAACTCTTGTTGCGGATGCTTGCGGCCACCTTTCGGAGGAATGTTGGCCACCGTACCCTCAATCATTTTCAATAAAGCCTGTTGAACGCCTTCTCCGGATACATCCCGGGTAATCGAGGGGTTTTCGCTTTTACGAGCGATCTTATCAATCTCATCGATGTAGACAATCCCGCGGGAGGCTCTCTCTACATCGTGATCGGCCGCATGCAGCAAGTTTACGATGATGTTTTCCACATCCTCGCCGACATACCCCGCTTCGGTCAAGCAAGTAGCGTCCACAATGGTAAACGGAACCTGAAGAAATCGAGCCAAGGTGCGCGCCAGAAGGGTCTTGCCCGTTCCGGTGGGGCCGATCAACAAGATATTGGATTTTTGCAGCTCTACATCGTCCACCACGCCCCGGGTGGCTACCCGCTGATAGTGGTTGTGTACGGCAACCGATAAAACCTTCTTCGCCTTGGTTTGGCCGATGACATAGGCATTGAGCTCATCATGGATTTCACTGGGTTTGGGCACGACCATACGCTTGCGCCCACCCTCACGTTCGAGCTCTTCCTCGATGATTTCGTTACACAGAGTGATGCACTCGTCACAAATATACACGGTTGGGCCGGCGATCAACTTACGCACTTCCCGCTGGCCTTTTCCACAAAACGAACAACACAACAGATCCGCCGGACCCTTTTTCTTTCGATTGCTCAAAACAACCTTCCCGATTCTCGTACCTTATTTCTTCTCGGCTCTTTTGTCCCGCACGAATACTTCATCCACCAATCCGTAGTCCTTGGCTTCCTGGGCCGTCATGAAAAAATCCCGATCCGTGTCCTTGACAACCCGTTCAATCGCTTGACCCGTGTGCTTGACCAAGATTTGATTCAGCACATCCTTGAGCCTCAATATTTCACGGCTTTGTATCTCAATGTCGCTGGCTTGGCCGTGGAATCCTCCCATCGGCTGATGGATCATGATACGCGCATTCGGCAACGAGTATCTGCGTCCTGCTTGACCGGCGGCCAACAACACCGCGCCCATGCTGGAAGCCTGTCCCGTACAAATGGTGGATACGGGCGCCTTCACATATTGCATTGTGTCATAAATCGCCAACCCGGCGCTGACCGAGCCTCCGGGCGAGTTGATATAAATATTGATATCTTTTTCCGAGTC
>JBFFBT010000077.1:0-20413 GCA_041560255.1 Myxococcota bacterium
ATACAGGTCTGGACATTGGCGAATGATGTCTTTACTTCCAGAGAAGCGAAACGTTTGTTCGCGATCATCAGCGCCGGTGGTATTTTGTCCGCGGTCATCGTAGGGATATCGGTCAAAAGCCTCGTGGCATTCATCGGGATTGAAAATCTCCTTTTTATTTGCGCTATTTGCTTGGGTGTAGCCCTGGTGCTTACCATGCGGCTTTCGCGTGCATCCCGCGACGAGATTGTAACAGGCCTGTCAGAAAGTCACAGACAATCCAATTTTAGGATTGCACTGCTTTCCGATTGGGTCCGAATTTTAAAAAACACACACATGTTGCTGGTTGCAAGTTTGGTCGTCGCGGTTGGTTTGGTCATGACTTTTGTGGACTACCAGTTCAAAGTCACCACTCGTGAAGCTTTTCTCCACCAAGAAGCAAAAATGGCTGAATTTTTTGGACTTTTTTGGGCTATCACAGGAATCGCCAACTGCATTACTCAATTTTTCATCACCAGCCGCCTCATGGAGAAAATGGGCATTCTTTTTTGTCTTCTTCTGCTTCCAGTCTCGCTGACCGGTGGCGCCGTCGTGCTTCTGGTGTTTCCCGGACTGCTCAGCTCGACGATCTTGAAGGGCGCTGATACGGTATTTCGCTACACAGCCAACGACGCGACGGTACAGATGCTCTACCTCCCGGTTCCTCAGCATTTCCGAGGAAGAGTAAAAGCCTTTATTGACGGTATCTTACGACCGCTTTCCATTGGTATCGCCGGTGCAATCCTGGCCTGGATGTTGAGACAATCCAAGGACGCAACCACCATCGGATTGATTCTGCTTTGTCTGCTCGTCGGTTGGATTGTGATCACAGTAAATGCAAGACGATCCTATTACAAATCGTTGATGCAGACCCTGCAGTCCAGAAGACTGAGACTGGGAGAGGCCGAAGGTATCTTGCACGATCAAACCGCCGTGTTGGTGCTTCGAAAATCTCTCGGCGATCGAGATGAGCGAAACGTTCTACATGCTCTGGACATTGTTCCATATTGCCCAAATGTAAACTGGAAAAATGATCTTTCTGGTTTGTTGCAACATGCCTCACCTGTGGTGAGAGCCAAGGTATTGCGACTGTATAAAAGCTTTGGAAGCTCCGACAATTCCACCACCATCGCCAAAAGCTTGCATGACTTCGATCCCGAAGTCCGCGCAGCCGCACTTCAGGCCTACTGTGCCATCGGCCGCGAGCGGGCCATTGGACTGGTCACAAGATTCCTCCAAGACCCGGATGTATCGGTCAGGGCGGCCGCATTGGTAGGTCTTATCCGATTCGGAGGCCTGGACGGAATCCTCGGTGCCGCAGATCAATTAAAAAACATGTTGCAAAGTGAAGCTCCTCTGGAACGTTTCTACGGAGCACAAGTACTTGGCGAAATAGGCGTCAAAAACTTCTACCAGCCATTGCTGGCATTGTTGGTTGATTCTGATGTCGATGTGCGCATCAGCGCAATCCAGGCTGCAGGCAAAATGAAAAGCCGAGAGCTCATGCCGGCTCTGGTCTACCGTATCGAGGACCCCCGTACCCGAGCAGCTGCCGGCGATGCACTGGTCGCATATGGAGACAGGGCTGTAAAATTGTTGAGCCGAGTTCTGTCCCAACCCAATGAGCCGATGATTACCAGATTGAGCATACCCGGGATTTTATCTCGAATCGGAACGCAACCGGCCTTGGAGTCGTTGTGGCAATACATTCATTATCCTCAAGAAGATATCCGCACCCAGGTCATGGAAGCAATTCACCGACTGCGTATACGTAATCCCCAAACCAAGACTTCGATCATGGACGCGAAGCAAACCACCGCGATGGAAATTCGCAGTCTGTATGAAAACTGGATCATCACCCAGGATCTCGGACTTACCGAGCAACACAAGCTATTGCTGGAGGCACTTCAACATCAAAAAAGCACCAATTTGCGTCGCGTATTTCGATTATTGGGGTGCATTTACTCTCCAAAATCCATCGACACGGTGTACAACAACCTGGATTCTCCCAGTCGTGTAATCAGAGCCAACGCACTCGAAGTCCTTGATAACATATTAGATAAAGACATTAAACGTCTCTTGATACCCCTTCTGGATGCCAATCTGACTGACATGCGATCCAACATTGCAAATCAATTTTTCGGTATCCCACACCAGTCACTTGAAAAAAGATTGGCCGAATTAATCCAATCCAACCACCCCTGGCTGGTTGCTTGCTCAGTATATACTGCAGGACAAATGCGTCTTTTCCGACTGGCAGATCCCATCAAGTCATGTATCGATTCGGGCTCGGACATTGTTCGGGAGACGGCATTATTGTCTTTGAGCAAGCTCATTTCACCAATCGATTTTACCTCCACCGCACGTGGTTATCTCAAAGATCCATCCAGAATCATCAGAAACTTAGCGGATTGGTTGCTGGGTAACGCACAATCATCTTCCGGACAAAGGAGAAATGCAATCCCTGGTCCATGAAAAACGTGCTGCAATTCGAGGTACCTGTTGACAACAACTATGGTTTGACAGAGAAATAGAATCTGTATCGCAACGCTTCGGAATTCATTTGCATGAACACACACCAATGGATGGACACACTCGATCCAATCGACTTCGAAAAGCCAACCAAGCTTTTCAATAATATCTGTCTAACCATTGCATACCACCCTCACACCGAAAGAATCGGCGAACGAGTCATTCTTTTCGACAGCGGCAACCTGGAGCAGGCCGCATTGTCGAGATTAATGCCGATTTTCAAACGTGTAGACGGTCAAAGCACCGGCCCTTTGGCCTCCTTGTGTCTCAGCAGGCGCCCATTATGGATTGTGCCGGTCCCACCCAACGGAATCATGTTACAAAACGACTCCCATGGGAGCGAGATTATCGTTGACGGCAAGCCGGTACCATCGCATTGCGAGCTAACCGAAACCGAGCTCAAGGCGGGTGTGGTCATCGAATTGGCCAGAAGAATCGTATTGTTGATGCACAGTATCGGAAAACTGTACTCCACAGGCGAGAGCTTTGGATTTATCGGACACAGCGAAGCCATCGAACGAATTCGCAATGCAATCCGTAAAGTGGCCGACAAAGACACTCCGGTACTGATTCGAGGGGAAACCGGATCAGGAAAAGAGCTGGTTGCAAACGCGATTCATACTTCGAGCTTGAGAGCCAAAAATCCATTTGTTTGTGTCAACATGGCGGCCGTCTCTACTTCGATTGCACCATCCGAATTATTCGGCCATGTCAAAGGCGCCTTTACCGGAGCACTCGGAAGCCATGTCGGCTATTTGCAGCAAGCCCACACCGGCACTCTTTTTTTGGATGAGATCGGTTCGACACCCATTCAAGTGCAGGCCATGCTGTTGCGGGCTCTCGAAACCAAAGAGATCCAACCAGTCGGTTCCCGAACCCGTCATCCAATAGATGTACGCATCATAGCCGCAACGGATGAAAACCTCGAATCCGCCATCACAACCGGCAGCTTCAGAGCTCCACTGTTCCATCGGCTTTCAAACTTCATCATCAACGTACCTCCTCTGCGTGAACGCCGGGACGATATTGCCAGGCTTTTTATTGCTTTTTTGAGAAATGAGCTCAATGAGATCGGAGAGATCGACAGGCTCAAGACTTCCGATGCCGGGGATAGACCTTGGATTCC
The DNA here is from genome assembly GCA_041560255.1 of Myxococcota bacterium. GTDB lineage: Bacteria > Myxococcota > B64-G9 > B64-G9 > B64-G9 > JBFFBT01. Next base: position 3,677 of record JBFFBT010000077.1, read on the forward strand.
GACCAGCATGATTAGCGAGCTTTTGCGCTATCGATGGCCCGGTAACGTCAGAGAGCTTTATAATGTCGTGCGACAGATCGTCATCTCAAGCCGTGGAACAGAATCTACAATCATCAACCCCATCACTCCGACAAATCAATCCATCCTGGCAACCCGAATCATTGAAAAGAGTATAAAACCCACTATAAATTCTTTTCGGCGCAACCCATCTGAAATAGATGAATCCGAGCTTATCGAAGCATTGCGCCGCAATGATTGGCACATTCAAGCCACGGCGGCACAATTGAACATTTCTCGGGCTTCTTTATATACTCTGATTGAACGCAGCCAACACATCCGCAAAGCCAAGGACATCAGTCTAGAAGAGCTGACGCAATGTATTGACACATTTGGACATGATCTCATCTCGATTGCTCGTCATCTGGAGGTCTCTGTGCGTGGATTGAAGCTGCGTATGCGAGAGCTTGATCTTCTATAAACCCAGGGAATGGACAACGGCCGTCCTATCAGGAATGATTTTTGACCGAAGCACTGGCATAAAGATACTCACTCAACCCGGTCAAAGCTTTCAATCTCGACTTGATGGAGGCAGAGGTCAAGTCTTTCCACCAGTTGCCCAAAAAGTTTTCGACCTGTTCTCCCTGGATTATAAAGCCGTGATTATGCAACATTCTTCTTATACTTTTTAATGTGAATGTGTGAGGATGGCCTCGGTCAATATGCAATCCGGAGGCTAAACGGTGAATCCATGCTCCCGGCATCGGATGAAGATTCACCGTGAGGTACAATATACCCTTTTGCTTTAAAATCCTTTTTATTTCAGTGACAACGGCTTGTGCGTTGAGAACATGATCGATAACATTGTCGATGATGACCAAATCGAAAGATTGGCTGTCAAAAGGCAAATCTTCTCCCTTGATCGCCAGGTATTCGACCTCAACACTGCGGTGTTTGCTCAACTCCGGTGAAGACCTGTAATAGTCAGCCAATGGATCGACAGCCACCCTGTGTAAAGCCTCCAAAAAAGCCACAATGCCGACCGGACCGCTGCCTACCTCGAGTACGTTGGCCTGCTTCAAATCAGGCAAGTCATCTTGCAATGATTGCTTCAAAAACCGCACAAGATTTTCCGCCCTCCATGCATACCAAGAAAGACCCCGGCTCAATCCTTGTTTGATTTTTTTCGCTTCAGTTTCCCAGTATCCTTTTTCATAGCTTTGGGCTTCATCCCATCTTGATTTGGTTACCATGCTCACGCTCCCAAGTCTGCAAGTCAGTTCGATCCGTATGTCTCATCAACCTGTCTTTTGATCAATATTTCAAATCGATTCCCCGAGCGAGGGACCACTCTGGCATTGCCGATTTTCAAACGTCGGGTATGCAAACAATCCACCTGGCAACGTTTTTCAAACCAGTTCGTCATGACCAAGGATTGATCGGCACTGCCCAAGTCAACGTTGATAACCTTGCAAACATCATCTACTTTTGCATCCCCTTTTACCATATATCGACCAGGACTATGTTCTCGAATTAAATCTCCTTCCTTGTCGTCATGCTCATCCTGGATCTCTCCTACGATTTCTTCTAAAACATCCTCCATGGTCACAATACCGATGATCTGGCCCGCATGGTTTTCGACGGCCGCCATATGAGATCTTTGGATTTGCATATCCCGTAACAACTCATCGGCCTCCAAATCAGGCTTGCATCGCATGATGGGTCTGACGTACTTTCTCCAATTTTCTTCGGCAGCCTGTCGATGCATGAGTAAATCCTTGACTACCAAAATGCCCACAATTTCGGAGATTGCATTTCGATAAACCGGATAACGGGTGTTGGCGGCAACCGCAACTTGTCTCATCATTTCTTCGTAATCCGCGGCTTCGTTGATTCCGTCTACGTCATCCAAGGATATCATGATGCGCCCTACCGGCATGTCCTTGAGGGACAAAATGCCCCGGGTCATGCGGGTCTCGGAGGGTTCCAGCTCTCCGTCACGCGCCCCGAGCTTAATGGCGGTCAAAAGCTCTTGTCTCGAAAAACGTCGTTCCCGTAACTGATTTCGACCCATGATGGGCCAAAGGAACAAGTCCGTCAATCCAGACGTCAACCAAACGATAGGTCGAAACAATCCGCCAAAAAAACGTACGGGTGCGGCAACCTTCACCGCAAAACGCTCTGGTTCGTGGGCTGCAAGGGATTTAGGAGTAATCTCTGCAAACACCAACAACAACAAGGTAACCAATATACTCGCGTATACAGGCCCTATCAGCATCGTGGCCACGGCTGCCGCCATGACGTTGACCAGATTGTTTCCCACCAGAATGACATTGAGGAGTTCTCCTGGTTTTCTAATCAAATCAAGAGCTTGGCTGGCTCCACGAACCCCTTTTTCCGCCAAATGATTCAGTTTTACCCTGGTGCTGCCCACCAGCGCGGTTTCCGATCCCGAAAAAAAAGCCGAAAACAAAACCAAAACAACCAGCAGCGCAATCCACCAGATCCAATCCACCTCCATCTGCAAACCTCCCTCGTTTTTTAAAAGATGGGGCAACTTGAGAATTTCCTATTTGGAGATCATATGGAAAAACGTGGGTGAATGAAAACTTCATCAGCGTCTGGTTCGAAATCCACCGATTGTCTCGTTTCCCTTTGTCTCAGAAACCGCGTCATCCACCTTGGTGGTTTTCTTGCGCTCTATGGCATCGGTGTCCTCAAGAACCAAAAACTGATATTGTGTATCACCAATTTCGAGCACATCCCCGACTTCGAGCCGATGCTCACCGATACGGTTGCCATTGACAAATGTTCCGTTGGTACTATCTAAATCCACCGCGATCCAGGCATTACCATCCCAATCCAAACGTGCATGCATTCTGGATACGAGCTCGTCTTTCGTGATGCAGATATCGCACTCGCTCGCCCGGCCGATTTCTTTCATAATACCGGTAAGCACATATTGTTTTCTTCGCTTTACATCGTAAAGCCGGTACATGTTATGCCCCCACGCAAAAAATGCGTAGCACCATCATAATAAAATTAAGAATACGGGGTCAAGCAGCAAACTCAATTTTTCGTACGAATTCATCCCAAACAACCGATCATCTCGACAATATCTTTATTTTTCAAGAATTAACACGACATGCCCCCCAAGTCTCCGAAGAAATGGGAAAGCTTGAAACAAAGCGTGATCCGCCTTCTCCAACAGAGAAGGCTTATTATTTGTAGCCCGCCTTATAAATGGATCAATGCGGGATAGCAAGGTAAAAGTTTTGATCTCCATCTTTGGAAAAATTCTAGCAATGGTGGCCAAACATCCAGGAGTCAGCTTATGTTCGTCAGGGGTGATATGTCTTTCCAACGAGGGCCGGTTGGGAACCAATTTTTTAACCAAAACCGTATTTCGTAGTCGATCGAATACCGGCACTTCCACGTGTTCACGAAATACCGCTTTTCCACCAGGCTTCAAAATACGATGACATTCCTTTACGGCATCGGCTATCACCACATGATGGAGAATATCTATGCCCATGATTACATCAAAAAAATCAGAGGGATAATCCAACTTCTCAGCAGTTTGAACAGAAAAATGCATCTTCTTTTGCTGCTTGTATTTTCTGGCCAGTCTGCGGCCGTTCTCGATCTGATCCGGGCTTACATCAAAACCCCATACCTCGTAGCCTATCTTGGCATACCGCACGGATGATTCCCCATTACCACAACCGAAGTCCAACAGGCGATTCTTATCCCGGCTGTAAATCTGTAAGGCTTTTTCATATACCGCCCAATAGGAGTTCCACGGTCTTTTCTCGTCACCCATAACAGGGTCGAGATCAACTTCATCCGAACTATTGCGACGGGAAAATTCCTTGTAAAAATCTCTTTCTCTGCGTTGCCTTGGAGTCAACTCGGTGTCACTCATAGCGTTCATCTCCACAAAATTACACGTCGATTCCTCTTATCACAAGCATGCGGGTTTTCGCAACCTCCACGTACATAAACAAAGATTTGCGGCATGATTCACCTTTTTGATACAACCTTTCCAATACAGGCTCAAGCCGGAGGAAACCATGATGTTACAACGATTCGACTCGAGACTGAATTGGGCTTGTCTTTGTATATTGGTGTTCCAGACCATTTCTTACGTATCGGCCGAGACAATTGAAGAAGACGATGTCATGGTAAATCGGTTTTGGACCACCCAAAAAATCGAACGTTGGAGACAATACGCCCAGAACGAGCTGACCCAACTACCTCTAAGTCCTCTGCCTGACAGCCACGCGGCCCGCATGCGAAAAGAGCTCGAAAGGCGGATCGAATTATTCGACCAACTCATCCAAACCCGCAAGCTCGCAGATCAATGCGGCATCGAAAACAGTCGTCTCGAAGAGGAAAATGCAAAAATCGAGTTGGAGTATGGAGCATGGAAAGCCCAATCGCCACTCCATCCACCTGGATTGACCGACCACACCGGGCTCGAAAAGCTCGAGAGTTTGGTGGCGGAAATAAGAAACAGATTGACACTATCTCAGAATGAAGCCGAACAACGCGTTATGCGTCTCAAGTCTCTTCCCAAGCAGCGACAACAAAACCAAGATAGGCTCAACCAGGCCCAAACCGCACTCAAGCAACTACCTCAAAGGCTTTCCCCTGCAACCATCAGTACTGACGAGAAAGAACATCTCGACTTGTTCGCAAAAAACGCTCGATTGCTCAAACGTCTTAGCCACGAACAACTTTTACTGATCGAGCGGCAACAAGATCTGTTGATCAAGGGCGAAGAGTTGGACAATCGCAAGCTCAAACTGCTTCAGATGCGATTGGTAAGGGTGGAAAAAGAACTATCGCTTTACCGTAAAGCCCATGCACATCACCTCGAAAAAGACATGATTCGGCGCAAGCACGCACTGAAAGACCTCGCCGAAGCCAAGAAACTCGCGGTCGAGCCCGAAGAGAAATTTCGTATCCGCTGGCGAATCAAAATACTCGAAGAAGAAGCAATTCTTGCCGAGCTGAAACTGGTGACAAATCGATGGAAAATGGCGATTCAATCCCAAGAACAATCTCTGACCAGCGAGGAGGCCGAGATCATCGGATTGAAAGAACTTACGAAAAAAGCCGGCTCAAGCCCGATTGTGGGGGAGCGACTCAGAACCATTTACCGTCGGTTGGAAATGCGAAGAGTATCGATTTCACAGGCAGCCATACCCGACCTACAACTTCAACTCGATGGATACCGCACCCAGAGTTTGGAAGTACAGGATGCACTCCACAACTTGGACGATATTTGGTTACAGGAGCTTCATGGCGCGACCCTGAAGATCTCTCCGGAACAAAAAAAAGGCTATCAAAATGCAATGGATGCCACCCTCGAAGAAATGCGCCGGCGTTTGCAGGACAAACTCGAACACCTCGATGCAGTGATAGGTCTGGGGGACCGACTTCAAGATACAAGCCTGAAACGAATGGTGATGTTGGAGAACCTGGAAAAGCTCATTACCAGCCATGTATTTTGGTTGCGGGATGCACCCCCCATCGGCCGCCAAGTGTATCACAAGGCCGTCCAGGAGATCAATCAGGTATACAACTGGTTTCACAACCTAGGCAGCAATCCCTTCGGATCGAAATCCAGCAATCCGTTATTCAGGTTGCTGATCTGGATTGTCGCTTTCATTGTTACCACACTTGGGCAACAAAGACTCAGAAGGGGTTTACACATCAGACTGAATTCCGATCGGCATGCGCTCAGAGCGTTGAAGTCCAAGATCTGGTCGCTCGTGATGGGTCTGTGTACATCTTTACCAGTACCTTTGTTTCTGTTGATCTTTGGTTGGTGGCTTTCCGGGGATGTCTGGAGCTCTGATCTGGACACGGTCTTGGCCGAAACGCTGATACAGTTTTCCGGCATACTCTTTCTTTGGCAAGCATTACGCATGAGCCTGGTACGCAGCCATCTGCTCCTAGCGCTGTTGGACATGCGTCCCGAATCTGCAAAATTTTTCTTTGGTTTTGGAAGTACAATCCTCTTGGCATATTTCCTCACCATGACACCATCCAGCATCATGTCACTTGAGCCTTTTCATTTCAGCGCTTTGCCCAGGCTCGGCATGACGCTGTTCGAAATCATCATCCTGGCTGTGCTTTTTCGGTTATTTGCCAAAACTTCCCCATTGGTGAAAGGACTTATCGGAACAGGGACCAAAAGCGGTCTTCTTCGAAGTTGGGGACTGATGCGCGCCTTGATATTTTCATTGCTGGTAGGAATTGTCATCATGGACATATTGGGTTATCGGTTCGGATCGGCCCAACTTGCCTCCAGTGCAATCCTGAGTATGATCACTATTTTGACGCTGGCAACGATCTACCGGTTGGTCATCAAAATGGCCCGAAAAACATCCCAAAAACGATCTCTAGATCAAACCGCCAATGCACCCGGGGAAATCATAGAAGACCGCCGGTTATTTGAAATCAAATTGCAACGATTTTTAAAAAATTCTTTCATGATTTCAGGATTTGTATTGTTGGTATTTTTTTGGGGCATCGGCTCGGGTGTCTTCAATGCACTCAACGAAGTGGCATTGTTTTCTTTCCACTCTGAATCAGGATCGACCGAATCGGTCTCCATCGGTGAGTTGGTCACGGGCATGATGATCTTGCTCATTACAATCTGGATCGTGCGCAACACCAAGGGCATCTTCGATGCTTTTATATTGCCCCACTTACTTCTTGATCCGGGTGCGCGTTACGCTCTGGTCACCATCACACGCTGGACGTTGTTCATCACTGGATTGTTTTTGTCCTTGAACGCAATTCATTTGAGCCTGAGCCGGCTTGGTTGGTTGATGGCTGCCATGGGAGTCGGTATTGGTTTTGGATTGCAAGAGATCGTTGCCAACATGATTTCCGGCGTGATTCTGTTGATCGAACGCCCTGTACGGGTAGGAGATGTTTTGAGCGTGGGAAGCATTTCGGGTGAAGTAAAACGAATCAACATTCGGGCCACAACCATTCTCAACTGGGATCGACAAGAGGTAATCGTACCCAATAAGGATTTCATTACCAAAGAAGTCATCAACTGGACTTTGGCCGACAAGGTATTGAGGTTGGTTATTCAGATCGGCGTGGCCTATGGTAGCGACATCGAGCTGGTTCGCAAGCTGCTTATAGACATCGCCCGAGAACACCAACAAGACCAGCATCTACCCGAACCGGCGGCCTACTTCATGGGACATGGTGACAGCTCGTTGGATTTCAAGCTGCATGTATACGTGGCGGATCCAACCTCACGGTACCAAATAATCGATCGGGTCAACGCGGCCATCAACCGCCGATTGGCTGAAAACAACATCGAAATTCCCTTCCCTCAGAGAGACATACATATCCGTTCCGGTTCATTGATACAAAAATCTTGATGCCGTCATGCTCGAGCGGCCGGCATCAATACCATTTAAACCCACTCCAACTCTTGACATTTAAGTGTTTTTCGACCTAGCATTCTGTACACGTTCGAGGTATAAACCATGAACATTTCATCATTAACGAGAATTCTCATATGCTCTTTGGCCGCGAACACGGCGCTCTTTTCGGATGTTTTCGGTCAAATCCTCGACGCCGACCTACAACCGAAATCCAGCATGAGCCTCGACAACCCATTCGTTGCGGGACTCGAAGCATCCTATCAGATTGTACAAGTAAACCGCGTGGATCTTGACACCGATGGACACATCGAGACGATCATATGCTATCGTGAGCCATCCTCCGAGAATGTGGAAGGCGGCTTGATGATCCTCTCATCCAAATTTGACGCATCGTCAATCGAATGGCATGTATATTTTGAAGATGCCTACCCGGAAAAAGCCCAACTCGATCGAGACGGCCTCAGGGTTCTCTTGAAGTACCAGATCAATGGTCAAGAAAAAACATCGAACCAAACATTTCGATTGGGAAAAGAAATCCGTTTTCGCTCTCAGAACAATAACCTTTTCAAAGGTGTCGACATCCAGGCATCGTCCACTCTAGATCGACCGGGTATTTCCCCCGCGAATGTGTTTGATGGTAAATTGGATACCTCCTGGGCGGAAAATTCAACCGGTACCGGCTCCGGAGAAAAAATCACCTTCGAGTTTAAGAGTCCTCTCGATCTCGGACTCATCGGTATACTTCATGGAAAATATCCGGGTTTAAAATCCTGGCGGGACCATAACCGGTTGCATCGATCCGAAGTAACCATAGAGACGGTGTCGGATCGATCCGAAATAGATCAGGAAGTGGATCTCGGCTCGGATCTCGGATTGGGTCTATATGGTGATCAGATAGAGCTGCGTTTTACCAACAAACCTATCTTGCATTTTTTTAAAATAAAAAAGAAACAAGTCGTTAGTTTGGAAATCGAGATTACATCGGTGCTTTTGGGCAATCAAACCGATGATGTTCACATTTCCGAAGTAGATTTCGCTCAGATGATATCCATTGCGGACATCCTCAACAAGCCAAGCAATTCTGGTTCGGCCGACCGACCCGTCAACCCTTGACGCTTTCAATATGCATAAACAATCTTACGAACAAGCTCAAACCAAGCAGCTGATGCGCGTCGCCCTGGGACAAGAACCAGCCGATCTGGTCATCACAAACGCCAGACTTCTTAACGTATACACAGGCGAGCTGCAAGACCATCAATCCGTGGCCGTCAAAGGCAGGCGGATAGCATATCTGGGTGATCATGCGTCCCACACCTTGGGTAATCAAACCCGGATCATCGATCTAAAAAGACATATCCTGATACCCGGGTTGATCGACGGCCACACCCATTTGGGGTGGCTAATCCAAGCTCCCAAAATCACACCTTATGCTTTACGACATGCAACCACTTCCATGATCACTGAGACCATGGAACCCTACCCTATTATGGGCTTGCGTGGAGTACGAGTGTTGTTGGAGTCTTTCGAAGATCAACCTGTAAATATCTATGTAACCTCTCCTTGCATGGTCTCACTATGTGATGCATTGAAAGGCATACCGGAAGACGATCTCAAACAACTGCTCGAACGCAACGAGATCTTGGGCCTGGGAGAAAGTTACTGGCAGGGGGTCGTACAAGAACCAGATCGGTATCTACCTCTTTTTTCCCAAGCCAGACAATACGGGAAAACCCTTGAGGGCCACTCCGCCGGAGCCTCAAACCAAAAACTGTGCGCGTACATTGCTTGTGGTATCTCATCCTGCCACGAACCCATCAATGCAACCGAAGCACTTTCCAGGTTGCGTCTGGGACTGCGGGTCATGCTTCGAGAAGGCAGCATACGCAGCGATCTCGAAGCCATTTCCGAGCTGAAAAACTCGGGTATCTCCACCCGCCGGCTTATGCTGGTCACAGATGGTCTCGAACCGCTGGATTTGCTCGAAAGAGGCTATATGGACTATCTGGTGCAAAGAGCGATCGAATGTGGTTTCGATCCGGTGGAAGCCATCCAAATGGCGACCCTCAACCCAGCCGAGCATTTCCGCTTGGATCATGACATCGGGGCAATTGCTCCGGGCCGCCTGGCTGACATGGTCGTGATTGCCGAGCTTGAAAAAATCCATCCGCTTATGGTTTTCAGCCGGGGTCGATTGGTGGTTGAAAACGATCAAGTTTTGACTATAGAAAAACAATTCACCTATCCCCCGGATTGTATGCAAACCATATCGTTGCCGAAAACGTATGCAGCCGACCACTTTTCCATCCAGACACCAACTTTCTGCCGGGAGGTAAGGGTCAATATCATTCATCAGATCACCGGCTTGGTGACCCAAGAGATCTCAAAAATCGTTCCGGTTGAACACGGCGAGATCAAATCTATGCCCGAACGAGATCTCATTAAAGTAGCCGCCATCGACAGAGCTCATAACCCAGGAAACATGTTTGTGGGATTGCTCCATGGATGGGGCCTTCGCGAGGGAGCCATGGCATGCTCGACCGCTTGGGACACGTCCGACATCGTCGTGGTAGGCGCGTCAGACAGTGATATGGCTCATGCGGTTAATCGCATCCACGAGATTCAAGGAGGCATGGTCATTTGTCGTCACCACCAAATCATCGCCGAGCTTCCCCTACCCGTCTTCGGCCTCATTTCCGATCTTCCCATTCCGGAATTTGCGGAAAAGACAAAACAACTTAGAAAAGCTGCCGCCGATCTGGGATTCGTATACCCGAACCCATTGTTGACCTTGTCGACCCTCACAGGCGCAGCCATTCCTTTCGTCAGGATATGCAATCACGGACTTATACATATCAAGACAGGCCGGCCATTGCCTTTGATCGAGTAGGAAAAACCAACCAATCAAAGGCCCAACGGCTTGGCAACCATGGATACATTGATCCTGTTTGTCGATCTGATTTTTCCAGACGGCTTTTCAGAGGTTTGACAAGGCATGGGTTTCGGGGGAACTCTGTAGATTGCGAATAAAATCTCTGCATCGACCTCCGTGTTCTCAAGACCCGGCAGGTGCTCGAATCCACCCGAATCGAGCTGCCTGGCGGCAAGCCAACCGGAGCCCGCTCTTGCTGCTTTCCGAGCCGCATGATCGCCAAACCAAAGAAATGAAAGTTTTTGCACCGCATATGCGGTAGTTTGATAATCGCTCTCAGTGATATCAGCATTGTGACCCCAAGAACCGTCTTGAAGCTGCATCGCCAGAAGCTTGTCTCTAAGATCAGATACGAGACCAGGATCGATCCCGGCGATTTTCACCGCATGCATGGCACATGCAATGCCGAGAACGAAATAGGGCTCATGGGGATTATCAATATCAAAATACCCTTCCGGATCATGTATATCGGCCACGATCACCTCGGCAAAGACTCGCGCGTCTTCCCCGTAACCCTGACCTGGAAAAATAACGTCCAAGATACGCGCCACCCAGGCAAACCATCCAATATCATAGGGAATCATTCCATCCAAACCAGCCTCGCCTCGAACGGTGCGTATGAATTGCGCCAACGCCAAGCTGCCTCCCATGACATCTAGCTTCTGATCGTACTTTTGCCTCGCGAGGGAAAAAAATCCATCATCACCAGTAAGAAACCCCAAGAATCCAAGAAAAACAAAATCAGGAGCCGAATCTACCTCACTGCGCTGCTCGATACCCATGTACGCATCCAGCATACCCATGAGAAAACGAGATCGTTTTACATGTGTCAAATATGCAGCCTGGATACCCATTGCGGTTACACCATAAGTATTTTCAGGGCTTGCTGAAGGAGAATGGGCATTATTCGAGACAAGTATTTCCCAATCCCATCCCCCGTCATCAGGATCATCGTCAACATATCCGTTTCGGGCGTTGTCTCCCAAAGTGTCTGACTGCAGATCGCAAAGCCGGTCGGCGCCTTTTGAAAGAACCTGTCTCCATCCACCGCCATGACGGTACTCATAACCAAAACCGATTTCTTCCAAAACTGATTCACCGCCTCCGGCTGGTTGGGTGGCAATTGCATATCCCGAGCACGAGACAGCAATCGTCAAACAACAAATACACCTTAATGTTCGAAAGTCGGAATTCATCTTTCCCTCCCGCAAAAAAAGTATTGGGTATGGGCCACTATACACCTTGAACATGAATTTATGTCCATAAAAAACTTCACATCAATCGGCAGGATCCGCTAAATAATCATAAATAACATTTAAATCATACACATACAAAAGAGCAAACCCTCATTCCTTGTCCGATTCAAAACAGATTTGTTCAAAATTGGATCATGAATCAGTTGACCAAACGGGTTGAATACCCTTAACATTGTCATGGTTTTGGATCGTGTCATCACAACATTTTTTCAACCCAATACGCATCATAAGAACAACGACCAACACCAATTTTTGACTAGCGTACACGGAGGTACCATGACAGGTTTAATTGAGAAGTCCATTTTTCGCACTAGACGTATCGCATCGTTATTGCTCCTTGGAACGGTGTTTACAATAGGTTTGCCATTGCCCGTTTTGGCCGCCAAATGGACGGAAATCGTCATCGCGGTTGGTGCCTATGAGTCTATGTTGGGTGAGTTTCGTACAACCGGATCCAGCGATGAAGTCAACGTCCTGGTATGGCATAATCCGGATCTCGAAATGGGAAACCGACTGAATCTCTATTCTGTAAAAAAGGATCCAAATCCCGATAACCCTCCCGGTCTATGTTGCCCAAACGAAGGGGATACCTGTTGTGAAATAGAAGAAATCCCACCTTCCGAACTGGGCGTTACTTCGGGCCGAATGAGCGCCGCTAACTTCGACAAACTCTTGACATATGCCGCGACAGCATTTCCCGCCGAGCATTATGTCATTGCTTTTCGAGGCGTACCTTTAAGCAATTCGGTCATTTTGGTCAAAGACCTTTCCCTTGGCGCGATTCGAGATAGTATACGCCTTTTCAACGACAAGCGGGGCGGCAAGAAAGTGGATGTACTGTCTCTTTCGTTTTGTCTGGCAGGCAATGCGGATTGGTCGCACAATTTCAAGGATGTGGCAAATGTTTACATAGGTCCGCCCAACTATACCAACCCGCCAGTTGCCGCCCGCTGGAGAGTACATCGCTGGGCAAGAGTGTTGATTCGAAACCCAGATATGGATGGACCTTCACTGGCTTCTGAAATAATACGTATCTTCAAACACACGACCGATGTATGCATTGAACAAGGACATAATTGCAGCAATCTCTCCGAACAAGAACCCTGGACCATAGGAGCCATGGATCTCACCTTCTCCCCGGCCTACACAAAAGCAATCAGAGAGTTCATTTGCGCCTATCTACCTATCTACGACACTGAAATTTACAAACAAACTCTCAATAAAACCACTCGATACGGATATATTCCAGGTGGGCAAACCGATTGGAATAAAAGGTACGACATCAAACACTTTCTCATGAATCTGAAATCCGAATCTTCGGAACCCAAATTGCTTGCAGCTATTGACAATTTGTTACAAGCTCATGAGACCTATGTGATCGAATCCGCAGTCGAACCAACTGGATTTTTCGAACAAGCATACGGGCTTTCCGTATTTTTTAACAACGATTATTCAACCGCCGAAAAAATCGGTCCTTTTATGTATGACTCCTTATGGAAAGCGCTCACCAGAAAAATCGAATACGGCACGGATTTGCCCTCCGGCGAAGGAATTGCCATAGAAGATCCAAATAAAATTCTCAGAGTCGGTGATAAGCTTTCACTAACTACTATTGATACGAGCTCCGAATACGGCCTCATGTGTGCATCCACAGGCATCATGTGGCAAGTCTCCGACATTAATTTAGCTACCATTGAAGATCCAACCGCCAATCCGGCATCCCTGGTAGCGATCGCACCTGGTATTATCCAAGTCGATGCGATCAAAGGCGACTTTCAAGATACAATTTCAATCGAAATCCTAGAAAAAATACCGGATGACGACGATGATCCCGACGATTTGACATCGGGAGGATGTGGATGTTCAATGGGCAAACACCAGCCGCTATCGATGGGTAACCTCGTACTACTAGGAGTTATCGTGGTATTCATCGGCTTATTACGTATGCGCCGCCGAATACAATAGACCGCAAACCAAGTACGCCGGCCGGCAATTCATACCCAGGAAAGTGCATGAATCACCAATCCGTTCTTGACTTTGAGGTTGTATTGTAGTTTCTCGATACCGTGAAGCATTGCAGATTGTTTATAAAAACCAGCGGTAACATATGTATCTTCATCAGTGATGACGGGTTGATCTTGGATGGTTATTCGACAGCTTTTTCCATCTTCAGCAGTGTCGATATGCATCTGCCCATGCGAGTAAAACATCTTATGCAACTGCGGAGCACGAGCCAAGAAACTTAAAAATCCATTATTATTCAAAAACTTACGATATAAAGATCCAAATGAGCTTCTGGCCGAATAGGCGCCGACTTGTTCGAGCTTCGTAACATCTCCTTGAAAAAACTCTTTTGAAATTTGTTGCAGGATAGAATTAAATATCAAAAACGGATACCAACCGGCGGTAAAAACCATGGGGATTTTCTTTTCCCGTAGTTTTTTTAGAAATACATTATAAGACTCTGCCCCAAATTGCTCCTCGACATATTTGTACTTGGATAAAATCGTCGCCCCTTTTACCGAAAACTCTTCAATCATTGCTAACTCGCATATTAAATAACAAAATATGTTCGATTCATTCAAAAAAATCATAAAATATAGGCACAGCAACTTATATTCATTTTTAGCATAAAACACGCTATTTGTAAACCCTCCCACGTCGGTCACAATACTACAGAAAAAACATTTTTGTACCCAACGATGCAACATGACATAATCATCTTGTCGTCATAGAATGGTAAGACTACCATGGCGCCTCGCAATTACCAGGGAGGATCGAGCATGCCCAAAGAAATTACTTCGAGAGATCGAATTTTCGTCAAAGAGCTCATCGGTTACTTCAAAGCGGCCAATGCATATGAACTATTTGACGAACACGGGATGAAGATCGGCGAAGTTAAAGAACAAGTTCCAGGAGTTTTACGAAAGATATTGAAGTTTACCGATTTAAAACCTTACCTTCCATTTCTGGTTGAGTTTTTTGATGAGAACCAACAACGATATCTTTCTATTGAGAGAAAATTTTCAATATTTCGAAGCAATGTATTGGTTTTCGACCAGGATCAGCGATTGATTGGGCGTTTTCGTCAAAAGGTTTTCTCCTTGGGAGGTAGATTTTTCATTTTTGGAAGAGACAGCGAATCCTTGGGCGAAGTTCGGGGCAAATGGACCGGCTGGGATTTTACGGTGGTCGACGCAAGCGATCGGGAGATCGCTCAAATCACAAAAAAGTGGGCCGGGATTGGTAAAGAATTGTTCACATCGGCTGACAATTATATCATTTCAATTAGACCCGAAATTGGTATTTCATCTGATTTTAGAAAATTGATATTCGCGGCAGGGATTTGTATCGACATGGTGCTCAAAGAAAAAACCAGATAAAGAATCAGGGAGCAACGGCGTATGTCCAAAGAATCAAGATCCAACCCCGAAGAAGCGCTTGGACGATCAGATGTGTTTTTGGCATTCCAGCATCGCTTATCCCGGGTCGCCAAAGTGGAAAGACCGGTCCTCATCATTGGAGAGCGCGGAACGGGTAAAGAGTTGGCGGCAAAACGTATTCATTATTTGTCCAACCGGTGGAACGAACCACTGGTCACCCTCAATTGCGCCGCCCTATCACCTACTCTCATCGCCACAGAGCTGTTCGGCCATGAAGCCGGAGCGTATACAGGTGCTGTCAGACGGCAAACCGGCAGATTCGAAACTGCCGATAAAGGTACTCTATTCTTGGACGAGATCGGCGCGATACCCATGGAAGCTCAAGAGAAAATCCTGAGGGTAGTCGAATATGGATTTTTTGAAAGGGTCGGATCTTCTCATCCAATCCAAGTGGATGCGCGTATCATCGCGGCCACTCATGCAGATCTTCCAGCCCTGGTCAAACATGGTCATTTCAAACCTGATCTATTGGATCGATTGTCGTTCGATGTATTGTTTTTGCCACCACTGCGGCAACGTAAAGAGGATATCATGTTGTTGGCCAACCACTTCGCAGCCAGAATGGCATTCGAGCTTGGAAAATCCGAAATACCGCAATTCGATCTCCAAGCCACCCAATCTCTCGAGTCATACAACTGGCCGGGAAACATTCGAGAGCTAAAAAATGTAGTAGAAAGAGCCGTTTATCAATCGCAAAATGACACCATTGATACTGTAGAATTCGATCCCTTTCAGTCCCCCTTCCGACCTTCCACCCCACTTGATCCAGGTATCTCAAAGCAACCCGAACGAATCGATCCTCGAGGTGGTTTTACAGATTTTTCACTCCCACTTCTCGAAGCGGTTAGATTGCTTGAAATCGATATGCTTTCAAAAGCTTTGGAAGAAGCCCGATTCAATCAAAAAAAAGCAGCCGATATCCTGGGTCTTTCATACCATCAATTTCGAGGTCTCTATCGCAAACACGCCGATTCACTGCAAGACCAGTAAAAGCATACACCGGAGGAATATCATGGTTTCACTCTTACCCCGTCTCATAAGCCCATTCATCCTACTGAGCGTTTTTTCTTCGTTCCAGGTATGCCCACTTACCGCAAAAGCCAAAAACCCACCTTCTGAAAATCGAAAGATCATCCAACGCGCACAATCCAAGCTTCAGAAGCTGCTCAAAAATCCGTCAACCGGTACGCAACGAGGACTACTCCACGAAAAAATCGGAGATGCCCAAAGGAAACTACAAAAACCAAGCTCTGCGTACCAGGCCTATCAAATGGCCCTAAATGCCTATGCAAACGCGGGTCAGAACGAACATCGAATACGTTTACTGAAAAGACTGTCTAAAAAGTGTGAGGGTTGGCCCGGATCTTTTCAGGCCAAAATGAAACAACGCAAAAACGCTTGGGTAAAAATTCGCATACTCGACAAAAAAGCATCTCGATATTCAGAAAAAAATTCCCAACTGGATGAACTTGATGCCGATATGTTTCAAATCACCCAGGAAGCCATCGACGTTGCAGAAACTGCGAAAAAATACAACGATCGAGAATTGCTAGCTTTGTCTCTTCAAATCGAAGGCAAGAGTCTGGCAGCCGCAGGATACCATGCAGAGGAGATGGAAAAATACAAACAGGCTGCCGATGCATGCAGCCATGGTGCTTGCCCCAAAACAAGAAAGGCTATCCTGGAGCACG
>JBFFBT010000078.1:0-20410 GCA_041560255.1 Myxococcota bacterium
CCCATATCCTCGTTCTGCAGCACAAAGGAGGCGTCGAAGAGCGGGTTTCGTCCTGTATCACGCGGTAGATCGAGTGTTTCAACAAGCCGGTCAAATGGACAGTCCTTGTGTTCGAAAGCTTCAATGACACATTCTTTGGCCTGGTTGAGGTACTCTAGGCAGGAGAGTTCGCTGTGTGGTGTTGATCTCAAGGCCAATGTATTTACGAACATACCTATCAGACCTTCGAGTTCAGGATGCCAGCGACCATGCACGGGTGTACCCACGACCACGTCTGGTTGTCCGGTGTACTTGGACAGCAACACGGAGAAGACTGATAGCATCACAACGAAGGGTGTCGTGTGTGATGTTCGCGCTAAGGCACTGATTTTTTCGGTGATGGCAGCATCCAGATCGAACAACACGCGGGCACCTGCAAAGCTCTGAGATTGGGGCCGAGGGAAATCTGTCGGCAAATCGAGGGGAATTGGTAATTTGGCAAAACGATCTTTGAAGTACTCAAGGTGGGGAGTCCAATCAGGTGTGTTGAGCCGGTTGCGTTCCTGCAGAGCATAATCCCTGTATTGCATCGGCAGTGGAGCCAGAGCCTGTCCTTCGAGCAACGCCACGAGTTCGCGCACCAAAACTCCCATTGACGCACCGTCGGCAACGCTGTGGTGGGCATCGATCATGAAATACCACCCGTCTGTGCCCATGTCGACGATGCCTGCGTGCCACAGCGGCGCCTGCGACAGATCAAAGGGACGAACGAATTCGCTGAAGATGGATTGAATGTCTCGTTGGGCGATCTGCTTTGGCAGTTTGTGGTGCTTCAACGGAATCTCAACCGTGGGGTGTACGACCTGCAGAGGCTCTACACTCATTTCGTCCGGCATCATCAACGAAGTTCGTAAACTTTCGTGACGTTCGATGAGCGAAAACATCGCGTCCTTTATCGCTGGCAGATCGCATTCGCTCATTATATGCACGCAACCAGAGACGTTGTAAGCGATGTTTTCGGGCGCGAGCTGGGTCAAGAAAAACATGCGCCGCTGTGCCGAGGAAACCGGATAGGCGCTTTGGGCCCGGGGCTTTGACACATCTTGTGCCAAAAGTGCCAGGTTTTCTACTTGCCGGTTGGAATTTATTGAAGGAGTGTGATCCAAATGTGCTGAAGTGTAGTCGACCAGCCAGGCCGAAAATTTTTCTAGTATGGGCCGTCGAAGTAGCTCGGCTACGGGGATTTCTGCTCCGAGTGCTGCCGACAAGGCATTCGTAACCCGTGCCGCAGCCACCGAGTCACCGCCTAACTCGTAGAAATCATGACGCAGGTCGAGATTTGTGAGACCAAGCACCTGAGCCCACACATTGGCTACCAGACGCTCGGTTTCTGTGATCTCATCAGAATTCTTGCCGCTTAACGTGACTGCAAAAGACTCCCTTGATGTTGGAGGTGGCAATGGAATTACGGGATGGACACTGCTTTGCGGAGGCGTGGCGGTTTGGTTGCCCGGCTCTGGTAGTGAGACCCAGTAGCGCGACTGTTCCAGCGGCACAGGCGGTAGTGGCAGCCTTCTCGTCCCCATTGGTTCATACAGAGCTGCCCAATCCACATTTCTGCCGGTTACATATGCTTGGGCGAGTTGAGTAAGTGCTTCGGATCTTTGGTCTTGTTTGAGAATAGCTGAAGCAATTTCGTCGCTGGGTATAAACTGATGGCTTGTGACTGAGTTTTGGCCCTTTGGGGGTTCAACGACTGTGGATAACAAGATTGGGCTGAGAAAAAGAGCGCTGTTGAGCTGTTTCGTTGGGATCTGCTCGACTTTTGGCTTCTGCCGACGCAGCCGGTTTAGAGCTCGTATGAGATTATCAATCGAGTCGGTGACAACCGCCATGCGCAGCGACTCGTGCTCACGGCCTACAGCCGCTGTATAACATAGATCCTCGAGGTTGAAACTGTGATTTTCTGTAAGAAAGCGTTCGAAGCGTTCCACAGCTACGAAAAAAAGATCTTTCGTTCGAGCTGATAGGGTGAACAGGCAGGGACGCAGACCGAGCGATTTGGTATCCTTTTGGGCAGGCGCTTCTTCAAGGACCACGTGGCAGTTGGTGCCGCAAAGGCTGAATGAGCTGACTCCGGCAAGCCGCGGTTTCTGCCCGCGTGGCCAAAGTCTTTTCCTATCGACGACATAAATTGGCGCGTTGCAAAAATCAATGAGCGGGTTTGGCTGCTCAAAGTGCAGGCTGGCAGGCAGTACGTCATGCTCGAAAGACAACAGCACCTTGATCAGAGATGCCAGACCGGCTGCACCCACCGTGTGTCCGATGTTTGTTTTGATGGAGCCGACGCCACAGAACTGACGCTTCTGGGTATGTTTGCCAAGAGCTTCGGTCAGAGCCTTGATTTCGATATGGTCGCCGAGGGCTGTTCCGGTGCCGTGTGTCTCGATGTACGACAACTTTGCGGGATCGATTCCAGCCTGCTGCCATGCCCTTGACAGCACATCTACTTGTGCCTGTAAATTCGGTGCGGAGATGCCATTGGAGGCGCCATCGTTGTTTACCGCCGTCGATCGCACTACCGCATGCACATAGTCGCCGTCGCGCATCGCTCGGGCGAGCGGCTTGAGCAACAGCGCACAAACGCCTTCACCCCAGACTGTACCACTGGCCCGGCTGTCGAATGTGCGAACAAGCGCTTGCTTGGACTCGATGTCTGCTGCGATACCCATACGTTGTGGTGCAAGGTAAAGGTTGATGCCGGCGACGATAGCAGTGTCGCACTCACCTCGCCTCAACGCACCGGCTGCGGCATCAAGGGCGACGAGCCCCGAAGAGCACGCCGTGTCGATTACTTGGGCAGGACCGCGTAGATTGTAAAGATAAGCTAGTCTGCTCGCCAGGATTCCCGTCCATGAGCCGGTCATTGTCATAAAATCGTATGATTCTTGATCCTGCAGCAATGCCAGGTAAGACATGAGAAGCTTATGAGTGTGGTCCGTGCCTACGTAGATACCGGTGCGACTTGCGTACATGCTCGACCGGCTGTACCCTGCGTGATCGATCGCCTCTCCCATGACCTCAAGCATCAAGCGCTGATAGGGATCCATTTGCAGCGCAACCCGCGGAGCGATTTTGAAATGCTCTGCATCAAAGGCATCGATACGCTCGAGATATCCCGCCCAGAAGGACTCCATCTCGTCGATACCAAAGCGAGCCAAGGTCCTGCGAGCATCGTCGTAGCGTGCCTGGGGAAGATCGGAGACTGCATGCACACAGGTGACAAGCTCTTCCCAGAGCTCTGATGCGCTGTTGGCGCCGGCGAAACGGCATGCGAAGCCTATGATTGCGAGCCTTGGGTCAATCTCGGGTCGCTTGCCCTTGATGTGACGTAAGTAGAGGAGCGCTTTGTCCTTTTCCAGGCGGCCTTCCTTCAGCTGTTCGAGTACGAATCGAGTCAGCTCTTTTTCGACGTTGAGCTTGCTCATAGGTCTTCCAGGGCCTCATCAATAGAGATGGAGTCACTGATCACACCATCGACGAGATCGATCAAAGATGAGTCTGCCGGCGCTGCCTCACTCTGAGGGTTGTCTTGGACAAATTGAGAGATCTTGCTCCCGATGA
Organism: Myxococcota bacterium; assembly: GCA_041560255.1. GTDB lineage: Bacteria > Myxococcota > B64-G9 > B64-G9 > B64-G9 > JBFFBT01. Next base: position 3,604 of record JBFFBT010000078.1, read on the forward strand.
GCTTGGCCATTTGAAAAACCGATGGGTATGAAAAAACGTCAGCGATGTCGATCGTAGTTGAAAACTCTTGATTGATCTCGGTAAGGAGGTGGGTTGCCAAAATGGAGTTGCCTCCCATGTCCTGGAAATTCGAGTATACGTCGATACTGTCGACGCCCAACACCCCAGCGTAGATCAAAGTCAGAGCTTTCTCGATTGTGGTGAGCGTCGATTCATCTTTACCTGTGACCCGTACCGATGTGGGTCGAGTCGGTCGCTTTTTGGAGATTTTGGGTGCGTCCACATTCGTGGTGGCTGTGAAGTTGCGTAACAGGTCGGGCGCAAAGCGTATACCTTCTGTGACTTGTATTGTGCCGGCCACAAGTCGGTTCATGCGGGCTGGAAACACATTTACGGGTCTTCGAGCGAGAATCGTATCGAAGTGCTGTAAACCCTCGGCGTTGGTGACCGGCAAGAACAGGACATTATCGCCGATGGCTCCGTGAGCGAGTGCCATACCCACTTCTTTCCAGCCAGACCAGTTGACGGCGATGGCCTCGCGTCCACGCCGCCGCAAGACCTGGGCAAAGCTGTCCATAAACGCATTGGCAGCGGCATAGTCTGCTTGACCGCTACCACCGAGCAATGACACCATCGACGAGAACATGACAAAAAAGTCAATAGGATCTTCACTTGCGGCACGATCCAGGTTCCAGGATCCATCGATTTTTGCCGACAGCACACGAAGGAACGCGGCCTCGTCTTTGCGTATCAAGAAACGTTCACCAGCCAGACCGGCAGCATGGATAACTCCTCGAATCGGTCCTAACTCGGTGCGTACTCGTGTAAGCATTTGGGTAACAGATTCATAGTCAGAGACATCGACACTCTCGCATCGAACTTGGGCACCAAGCGCTTCTATAGCCCGGATTTGATCAATGCGGAAGCGGTCGTTGTCTTTGTCTATTGCTTCCCAGGTTTCACGAGGTGGCAATGGGGAGCGACTCGCGAGCACAAAACGAGCTTGCGGTTGGTGTGTCGCCAGGTGCTTGGCAATGGCCAACCCGAGTCCACCAAGACCACCGGTGATCACATATACGCCGTGAGCCTGTAGCGACATGCTATCTGTCGATACTTTGCCCAAATCCAGTCGAGTTACTTCAGGTTCGTAGCATAGATTTTTGCGCAGTGCTCGCCGCGATCCGTTTTTTCCTTTGGTGAGAAGTTGCAGCAAGGCATCAATATTGGATTCGGCATCGATGTCACAGGCTCGACACGGTATCGATGTGTACTCCTCGGCAATCACGCGAGCCATGCTCAAGAATGCATGACCCATGGGATTGATGTTTTCTTCTTGATCGGTTATCAATACTGCGTTGTCGGCTACCAATACCAATTCGTTGGAAACTTCAATCTTTTCTCTAATGAGCATACGCACGAGATGAAAAAGACTCTCGATGCTTTGGGACCGTGACGCTCGCAGGCATGCGATCGTGTTGGTTTCACAAACCGAAATAGTGTGTGTGTCGATGCCTCCGCAGTGAATGACTCGCGAAAACTTCCGGCCGTGTAGTGCCGAACCGAGCGCTGCGAAATCGTCCGAGCTCGCTCCGACTTCGTACTCACCATTATGGGCATACACAAACCCTGAACCGAGCCGCACCACGGTTACATGGGCGCCGGCAGTGACGAGTTCGGTGTGTACTCTGTTTGCCAATCCGTGTGCAGGTTTCAACAGGAGTATTTTCTCACCTTCCAAAAAAGGCGTAGATGCGTCGAATTCCACATCGCGATAGGCTACCCGATAGTACTCTGCTGAACCTTGGTAGATGCGACCGAGCTCCTGGTTCGGCATTTTCTTGATCGAGTAATCACGGATCTCAGCACAGATATCATTGTTGGAGTTTGTGATGGTGATATCGAATTTCACCAATTCCGGTTGGTTTTCAGATGCTTCCTTAATACGGAGATGTGCGCGGATTCGCGGGCCAAATGGACGAAAGTAACACAGGCTGGCATAGGTGTAAGGCAAGTAGGTGACACCGTTGTCGCAGAATTTCTGGATGAGGACATTGACGGCCATATCGAGCAATGCAGGATGCAAACCGTACTGTCCGACATCGTCACGAAGCTCATCACGCAGAGCCAACTCGACCACAACCTCGGATTCTTTTTGCAAAATTGCACGGATGGTGTCCCAGCGTGGTCCGAACTCGAAAATACCGGAGATCGGTGCGAAAGCGTACTCGTCAGCAAGAGCGCAGGAAGCAGAATCGAGGATCACCGGCTTGATCGAATCAGTCTTTGCGGATGGGGTGACAATGAGCTCGCCCCGAGCAAAGATAGTCGTAGCAAGAAGGTTCTTGTCGCCGGCGACGGTCCATGCATATCCATTCTCTTGCTTGTGAAAATGTGTGAAGATTTGTCGTGATTCGAAGCGTGCAACCGTGCAGGGAGCAAGGAAAAAGACGTTTCGAAGTTCGATGCTAGATGCCTCTAGCCCGTGCAGGGCAACCGCACGTACGATTTCGAGATAAGCAGTGCCTGGAAGCAGCCCCATTCCCAAGAGTCGGTGGTCACGCACCACCCAGTGCTCTTCGGCATGTAATTCAGTTCGATAGATGAGATCATCAGGTGTCGCCTTGAGGCACACTTGCAGCAAAGGGTGTGAAATAGGTTTATGCTCCAAGCTTGTTGAGACGACCTTTGGTCGGCGTTTTCCGGGCCAATGTCGCACCCGCTCGAAGGGATAGAGTGGGGCGCTATGTCGTCGCGGCTTGGTTTTGGCGTAAAGACGCATCCACGGTAGGTCGGCACCACGCGAATATTCGCGCGCCAGATCGAGCATCAGATCGCGACGCTGTCCTGTAGCGATTATTTTTTCCAAGGTCGCTTCCGCCTTTCGACTCGTAGTGTTCTTCTCCTTTTGGGTAATTTCCCCGGGCGCATACTCGGTTTGCTGCTCGCTGACGATCGTGTGAGCGCCGTAGAAAATGCCCTGCTCGGGATAACTCTTGAGATCTTTTGTCGATACTTGACGCAATTTCAGCATCAAGTCAGAAGGACTATCCACTACCAGAGCCAGGCGATGTCCGTAGTGACCTCGTCCGGTGCATGCAGTGTAACATAATTCGCCAAGCTCGTGATCATCAAGGTTCGAACCTTCGATGAAGTCGAGGTAGCGTCTTACGTACACCTCAAGCACTTGACGTTTGCGCGCCGAAATGGTCAAACAGTGACTGCCGCTCCACCCAGTCGATGCATCGGTCTTTTCCGGCGGCTGATACTCCTCAAGAACGATGTGACAATTCGTTCCAGCGAAACCGAAGGAGTTTGCAGCGCATCGTCGAGGCTTACCGTTGATTTTCTGCCAAGGACGCAACCTGTCGTTTACATACACCGGACCATCGGTGAAATTGATGTATGGATTCGGCTCTTCGAAATTGCTGGTAGGTGGAATTTGACCGTGCTGCAAGGCGAGCACAAGCTTGATCAAAGAACCTATTCCCGATGCTGAAACCATATGGCCTAACGAGGATTTTAAAGAAGCAATTGCACAAAACTGTTTCTTATTTGTGAATTTGCTAAAGGCACTAGCAAGGCTTTTGATCTCGATGGGATCACCCAAAACGGTGCCTGTGCCGTGCGTTTCAATGTAAGCAATCGTCTCGGGATTGATTCCGGCATGCTGCCACGCCTTGAGATAAACCTTTTCCTGTGCTTCAGGACTTGGTGCGGTGATGCCGTTTGAGGCGCCGTCGTTATTGATGGCGCTACCCTTGATGACCGCAAGGATATTATCGCCATCGTTGATGGCGCGCGACAACGGTTTTAGAATCACAATACCGACCCCTTCGCTAAACAGCGATCCGTCCGCATTTCGGTCGAATGTGCGCACCGTCTTGTTCTTAGATTCGATGAAGCTGAGATTGAGAGGCCCAGGAAAGTTGTTTACCTTGAAGGGAAACAGATTGATACCTCCAGCGAGTGCCATGTCGCAATCCCCTTGGTGCAAGGATTGTATAGCCGAGTGTACCGCCACCATGCTCGAAGAACAGGCGGTGTCGACCAACATGGCAGGACCGCTGAGATTGTAAAGATACGACAAGCGGCTCGCCATCAAGCTGTCGTAGGCGCCGGTGAGCATGATCTGATCACGCTCGTGGGCTTGGCGAAACATCCATCCGTCTACAGTTCCATCGCGGCCAACAAAGACGCCGGTGTTCGAGCCGTAAATCGAAGGTCCATAACCCGCATCCTCGATCGCCTCCCAGGAAACCTCGAGCAAAAGCCTGTGTGCCGGATCCATGTAGGCGGCTTCTTTGGGAGGTATCCCAAAAAATTCGGCATCAAATCGATCGATATCGTCTAGGTATCCCGAACGCGTAAAACGGTCTTCGATTTCCTCTGCGGTAAGTGGACGTTCGTAAAGAAACTCCATGACCGCACCATTATTGAGCACATGAATGTAGTCGTCCCAGCGCTCAGTCGGGAAAGAACGGATACAGGACAAGCCGATGCTCAGCAATCGCCAATAATCGGCTGTACTTTTGGCTAGAGGAAAACGACACGACATACCGATGATGGCCACCGGATCGACTTGTGTGCTTTTTGTTTTTATAAGCTCACCCAGCAGCCTGCCTGCTATATCCTGCGAGAGCTCCCGGCTCGCTACTTTCTCAAGGATAAATTTTCGTAAGGATTCCACTGGCTGCTCCTTCACAGGGTAGACAGAAGCCGGTCCGCTTCTTGTGGGCTGAGGTTGCCGGCAGCAAGTTGTGCAAGAACTTCACTCATATTTGCAGATTGGCTGTCTGGTAGTGACGAAGATGCTGCTTGCGCAGTCGCCTCATGTGAGTTCACGTGCGCCGCCATTTTTTCAATGGTGTTGAGCGCGAAAATGTCAGTGATGTCGAATAGGCCCGGAAATTCTTTTTCGAGCTCTCGTAGCAACTGTGTAGCAAAGATAGAGTTGCCGCCGTTATCGAAGAATGTGCTGGTTATGTCCACCCTTTGAAGATCCAATACAAGGCTCCAGCAGCTTGCGATGCGCTGCTCGGACTCTGAGTAGCTATCGCGCCCCAATAATTGGACGGGGGTCGGCGAGATTGCTTTTTTCCTCGTCGTTCTAGGCGTGTTGTCAACAGCTACCCGCACCGTCAGGTTACCGTTGTTACGAGCTACAAATTCGGTGTTGATTTTACCTACAACAACAGAGGCAATGTCTAGGTCCAGCGCGGCGTTGAATAGAGCAAGGGCATCAGCAGTAGGCAGGGGATAAAAAAGATCGTTGTTATGCACTGCACCGAAGTCGCGCGCCATACCAACCTCTGCCCAAGCAGGCCAACGAATCGACAGGGCAGGAAATCCGCGGGATCGTCGAGCAGCTGCAAATCCATCGAGGTAGGCGTTGGCAGCGGCATAGTCGGCTTGACCTATGTCGGCGCTGAGAGTTGTGGCGCTTGAGAACAAAACAAACATTTCGGGCTCAATGCCTAGCTCATCAAGCTTATGGGCCAAAATCCAGACGCCGTCGATTTTGGGTCGCAATGTGGATTGCATCTGAGAGAGTGTCTTTTGAGCAAGCAAACCCTCGCCGGCCACTCCGGCAGCATGTACGACACCGTGGATACTGCCAAACTCGCGCTTCATGTCAGTTAGGGCAGTGTGCACCTGGGTCGGATCGGAAACGTCTGTAATCATCGGCAAAACCCTTGTACCGAGCGCTTCGATATCCTTGAGAATAGAAATCTTGTGCGCGAGTCTCTCTGATGAATTACCAGTTTCAAGCAGCCGATCCCAATGGATACGTTCTGGAAAATGGGTTCGGCCTAACAGCGCAATAGCTCCGGCGCCATTGTTTGCGAGATGTTGGGCAAGCACCAGACCCAAACCACCCAGTCCACCAGTGATGACGTACGTACCCCCAGATCGTATTCCAGCATGACCAGAGTATCGCCGCTTGGCGGTTACGGGGATGAGATCCTCGCAATAGCGTTGTCCTTGACGCAACGAGACTACTGCGGATGAATCGAAGCGCAACAACTCAGTGGCGATGACTTCAGTTGAAGTTGCATGATCACTGTCGATGGTTTTTATCAGAAGACGTGGGTGTTCAGCGCACGCTACTTTGGTATACCCAACGATCGCGTGATTGCAGGGACGTACCGGTTCGCCCGGAACTACTGCGCCGGCGAAATCGGTGAGCACAACAACGCCGAATGATGGCTGGAGCTTGCGTTTGATCACGGCGCACAAAAGATGGAAAAGTTTCAGCAATCCACGACGTTGGTTGGCATGCAATTCATCCAGTGTGCGCGGGTCGTCCTCTCCGAAGGTTGATGCGAAGATCAATTGAGTCGGCAAGCTTGGCAACGAATCTAAAAGCTTTTCAAAGTCGCCTACCTCGTAACCAACCCGATAGGTGCCCTCACCAATGTGCGCAAAACTGTCACCATGTTGTGCGACAATGATTGAATTACCCTGATTAACCAAATGGTTGCAAAGCTTATTGATCTTCTCGTGTCCACTGCTAAAGAGAAGTATTATCCCAGCCGTCGGTGGGTTTGCCAGCAGGTCTGCTTGGTCAGGTACCGTCAATGGTCGCCAGGCTACCTCATGCAAGGACTTGCCGTTCAAGACTGTATGCAATCCAGCGGCGGTCTGCACCTTCTTGACGCTGTAATCTTTTGCTTGTGCGACGATTCGGCCGTCGGGTGCGATCAATACTATGTCAAAGGTTATGAGATCGCGACTCTTTTGTTCCTTCAAACGAATGTGACTGAAAAGACGCGTAGGCAGCCAGGAGGCCACGACGAGCTCTTTGTAGAAAAAGGGAAGCAACAGACCGCCATCGACCAGGTAATTGGCGCTATTCATTGCACAGTCCATCAACGCTGGATGGATATGATATACTTGTGCGTCGTCTTTGTAGTCCTCTGGTAGCGCACATTCGATTAGAAATTCTCCCTCGCCGTTGCTGCGCACAGTCCGTGGGCAACCCGACCAACGAGGTCCAAGCGTGATATCTCGCTTGCGCGCAGCATTGTGTGGGTATTGCATTTCGTTTGGAAGTCGACTACGAAGACTCTCCAGATCTACGGTTGAGGCGAGCGGATCAGTATCTGGATTATTCGATCTTGAGCAATAGCCCTCGGCGTGTACTATCCACTCGTCCAACATGTCGTCGGCGCGACTCACTACCGAGAAGTGTGTGTCTTCGTTATGGCTGACGAATACGGTACGAATATCTCGACTCTCTGTGGCGTCGAGCGCGCAAGGTTGATCAAATGTGAGGTCACGAAAGAGATAGTGAGAAAAGGTTGAGTCTTGATGGAGCGATAGTGCTGCTCGCACCATTTCGATGAAGGCGGTTCCAGGCATTACCTGTTGACCCCGAACACTGTGCTGGGCAAGAACCCATTGGGTTTGTGCATCAACACGAGAAGCGAAGACAGAGCAGTCCTTCGTGCTTACCAGGTTCGAGTCGAGCAGTGGATGGATCTTGTTATCAGAAGGTACCTTGGTCACACCACTTAGCGGGCGTTTGGGCTCGACCCACAGGCGTCGACGTGCAAAAGAATAGGTTGGGAGAGATACACGCGAGAATGTGCCTTGGTAATAGACTTGTCCCCATTCGATGTCCGCGCCTCTGACGAACCTGCCGGCTAGATTCTCTAGCGCGAGTCTTCGCTGCTCGCCGGCTTGAGGAAGTGCGTTCAGCAACCATGCAGCCTCTTGTGAAAGTGCTTCTTGCTCAGCTTTGGTGATATCGTCCCGATTTTTACGAGCCACTTCGTCGGAAATCACTCTGTGAAAACCTGCGTGCAGACTCTCAGGCTGCTTGTGCTGATCGTTTGTGTATTGTGTGATCAACCCGGTAAGCGTTCGGCGATCGGAAAAGACAAACGCCACGCGGTGCGCCATATGATCGCGGCCGGTCGCTGCAGTAGCGGCAATATCTCGTAGAGGTACGGAAGGATTTTCATTCAGGTAATGATGATACTCTTTCAGAAGGTCGTGTAGACTGTCGATTGTCGCGGCCGAAAGCACCAGTATGTTGCAAGAATCGAATTGAACGTCGCCTGGTTTGTTCTGTTGCGGCGCCTCCTCGAGAACAACGTGGCAGTTGGTGCCGCTTAACCCAAATGCGCTGACCCCACACCGGCGTGGCAGATCGTGGTGGGTAACCCAGGGTCGCAACCGGTCATTGACAAACACAGGCGAATTGATGAATGGGATCTCCCGGTTGGGGCGGTCAAAGTGCAACGTTGGTGGAATTTCTTTATGCTGCAGCGCCAAAACCGCCTTGATTAGACCTCCCAGGCCGGCGGCGTGGTCAAGGTGGCCCAGGTTTGATTTAAGGCTGCCGATCGCGCAAAACCCTTTTCGCTCAGTCAGGCCTTCGAAAGCTCGCGATATTGCGCTCACTTCGATGGGATCTCCCAAACGAGTGGCCGTGCCGTGAGCCTCGATATAGGTGATTGTGTCCGCGCTAACACCCGCATCACACAGGGCTTCTTCAATAACGACACGTTGCCCGTCCGCGTTCGGAGCCGTCAGTCCTATCGATGATCCGTTTTGATTGGTAGCACTACCGCGAATCACAGCGTAGATATTGTCTTGATCACGAAGAGCAGCGTGAAGTGGTTTGAGAACTACCGCCGCCGTTCCTTCGGCATTTAAAGTTCCTGTGGAGTCGTCGTCAAACGTGCGGGTAGCGCGATCGGAGGTTATGGTGTCGCTGATTTCGACTGTGCCGCGCCCGTGCTCATCCTCATCGACAATGGGCAGCATGTCGACCTTGGTGCTGCCGACGATAGCGAGCTCGCATTCGCCCCGCATCAACGACCGACAGGCGATGTGGACCGCCACAAGAGATGAGGAACAGGCTGTATCGATGAGTATCGTCGGTCCTTTCAGGTCGAGAAAATAGGCCAGGCGGCCTGCCATGATTGACCTGACGTTTCCACTCACCACGATATCGCCAGCTGTCGGGTCGAGCGCGCGGATATAGTGGCGATAGTCATCGCCGAAATCACTGCTGTGGCCCACAAAGATTCCGGTGCGGCTTGAGCGCAGGCGCTTGCCGTGATAGCCGGCATCTTCAAATGCGGTCCAGGCCGTCTCAAGGAAAAGGCGTTGACACGGATCGATGAGTGATGCCTCGCGTTGCGACAAACCGAAAAAAGTGTGGTCGAATTTATCCACCTCATCCAGGTAGCCGCCAGGCAAAAACCTCACCCGTGAGGCGCCATAACTGCTTGAGTGCACAAGGTAGTCATGGATATCAGCCTGGCGCGCGATGGGCAAATCGCGCACACAGGCGACGCCTTGGCGCACAAGGGACCAGAACTCTACAAGCGAGTCGGCAGAGCCGAAGCGACCCACCATGCCGATGATCGCGACGGCGTTGTTTTTGTTCGTTTGTGCAACCGGCGTTACCCCTGCTTTCAAGCAGTCAAGCGCCGCGTCCAAATTGATCGATCGCAACACTGTGTCGTTTTTTCCGGCATTTGAACCATTACTCATAGCTTACTCTCAAACAACTCTCGGGTGCCGGTTTGATCGTAAATCAAGTCGAATCTCTCCGCTTGCTCGTTTGCAGAGACTTTCTTGGTTGCGAAAATGGTTCTGAGGAGGCGTAGCGCATCGAGCATCTCACTGACGGTCGGCTGGCGTTTGGATTCATCGAGCTCATTGTGCAGTCGCTCTATTTGTTTGTACGGCTCGACCACGCCGACTTTGTACTCATCAACATTGTCGTTTGCATTCGGAGTACACACAGCAGCTGCCAGACATTTGGTGATTACCGAGCGGAAGCAATCCTGTTTGAAGGACCGAAGCGCAGCCATGTCGTCCGGTTCATCAGTCGCATAAACATTCTGTTCAATGCCTGAATCTTTGAGCATTCTTTTGATCTTCGCTTTGGGTCCGACCTCGACGAAAAGATCCATATTCTGATTGCGTAGAAACTGTATTGTGTCATGCCAACGCACAGGTGAAACCAGCTGAGATACGAGCATTTCGGGAACCGAGGCTGGTTTGCGGTACAAAAACGCACTCACATTCGAAACCACCGGATATGAAAAATCCCGCATTGCAACTTCGCGCAGCACACCATTGAACCGATCGGCAGCGGGTTGCATCAGGGGGCAGTGAAACGGGCCGGCCACATCCAAGAAAACTATCCGGCCTCCGAGGCTTTCGAGTTCGGCGCAGGCCTTCTCAACACCTGCGACTGTGCCCGAAATCACGGTTTGTTTAGGGGTATTTAAGTTCGCAACACCAACCGGCTCGTCATCGCTCGAGATACTGCGACATACCTCTTCTATTGTCGCCGATACAAGCCCGATGACTGCAGCCATTTTTCCGATGCCCGGAGGTACTGCTTGGTGCATGAGCAAACCCCGCTGGCGCACGATCCTCAGCGCATCTTCGAAGTCGATGACCCCGCTGCAACAAAGCGCAGATAACTCCCCTAAGCTGTGCCCGGCTGCAAAGACAGGCTTGATCCCAATCTCTTTCATGTATACCTGGTAGCTCGCCACCGAGCAGAGGAAGATCGCGATTTGGGCGTTATGTGTCTCAGTGAGGGTTTTAGGCTGGCTTTCGAAACAGAGTTTGACCATGTCAAGATCAAGGATTCGGCCGGCATTTGCAAAGAGCGCTTGCACCTCTTCGTTGTGCTCCCACAACGCTTTACCCATACCGACGAACTGTGAACCTTGACCGGGAAATAACAATGCAACGCGAGGCATCTTGATCACTCCTGTGTGGATGTGCTTTTGATGACGGCCCGGATAGATTCGGCATACCCGGTGACAAAACGGCTCATTGTGCTTGCGCGCAACAAAGAGCGACAAAAAGTACAAACGATACGAAGCCCATCTTCTTCATAGGCGATTCTGACACTGACGGTAAACAGCCTTTGAGCCGGCGTGAAAGTGCCGAGATCACGTCCGAATAAGATGGGAATTTCCGGGCGTACCGGTGTAACACCACCGGCGGACATCGGTGGCGCAGTGATAGAAGCAGGAGGCTTAGAATGAAATGTGCGGATGGTGTCTTGCAACACGCCAAAATCTTCTATGTCATCTAGATTGAGATTTATGGATGCAGGTGGGCCGTTGTGGCATTCACCAGCGAAATAAACTACCACTTGCGGACTGCTCAGTCGTGCGAGATAGAGAAAAAGAACCGAAAGCATTAAATCATCGAGACTGCTTTTCTCAATCTGATTCTCTAAGAGCGTACGACTGATCTCAGGGTGGAGCGCCAGTGACCGGCGCTCCAGGTCGTCAACACTTGTGAGATCGTTGCAACGAATTCGAATATCGGTGTAAAATTCGCGCGGGAGCACAATACCTCTGGGCATATCCAGCGTTGCGCAGACCAGGTGAGACGATAGCCATGCTGCCTGTCGCTTGATGGTCGGTAAGGCGAAGAGATCACCCAGGTTGACGGCTCCTGGATATTCGCCTTCGAGCAACGAATGCAGACGTGTCAAAAGGAACGAGTCACCACCGGCGTCAAAAAAGTTCTCATTCAAGGAGACATCATGCCGGCCGAGAAGGCTCTGCCAAATCTCGACCAGGCGGGTTTCTATGCTGCCGGCATCGCCCAAACCGGCCGCGGTCGGCTTTTTATCAGGCCTCGATCGACTTTGGTCTGAAAGAGGATCGGGTAGAGCACGGCCGTCGAGCTTGCCGCTCGGTGTGAGCGGCAGAGAATCCAACTGCATATAATAGCTCGGCAACATATAGTCGGGAAGGCTCTGACAAAGCGAATCACGCCATGCGCCTGCGTCAATGATGTTATCGGCAACGTAGTATCCGACTAAAAAGCGTTCATCGCTCTCACCACGTGCGCACACCGTTGCCTCGACCACGCCAGCGACCCGCGTCATGGCAGCCTGGATTTCTTCGAGTTCGATACGATAACCGCGAATTTTCACCTGGTTGTCTCGTCGACCGAAAAATTCGAGCTCGCCATCAGAGCACCAGCGAGCCAGGTCACCGGTTCGATACATACGGCCATGTCCACAGCAGTGATCGTTGACAAAGCGTTGAGCAGTAAGTCGTGAATCACCCAAATATTCTCGCGCTAAGCCTGCACCACCGATACACAGCTCACCAACTACACCGATTGGCTGTGGTGATCCATCGTTGTTGACAATGTGGACACAAGTGTTGGCGATGGGCTTGCCTATGGTGACTCGCTCGGCGTGGGTGACATCTTTTAACGTCGACCAGATTGTCGTCTCAGTCGGACCGTAGAGATTGAAAATGCGCATGGCCGGATTCAGCTGTTGCAACTCTTTGAGCAGCGACTCGGGTAAACTCTCACCGCCGATCATGATAACTCGGAGTGCTCGCAAGGCTTCACGTCCCTGCGGATCAGCCAAAAGAAGCCTATATCGCGATGGAGTAGACTGAAACATCGTACCGCCGCATGTGGTGATGAGTCTCGCCAGAGCACGGATGTCGCGCTGTTCATCGTGTGTGGCCAAGGCGAGTTGGGTGCCCTGGCTGAGAGCAAGAAGCGTCTCCAGGCCGAAAATGTCGAAGGAGACCGTGGTAGCGGAAACGATGACATCATCCGGGGTGAAATCGATCACCTGCGTGATTCCTGAGATGAAGTTGACAACACTGCGGTGCTCGATGAGAACTCCGTTGGGCTGTCCAGTAGAACCGGAGGTGAACAACACATAGGCAAGATCAGAGAGCTCGTTCACGTTGTCGAGCTTGAGGCCCTCTGGATTAGGCTCACTTCGCTTATCGATAAAGAGTTTCTCAGCGGCCAAAAGAGACTCATGTGCCACCTGGTGCGATGTAAGTAAGATTTCAGCCTTCGATTTTTGCCACATGGATTGAATGCGTGAACGCGGTAAATCTAGATCGATCGGTAGGTAGGCTGCGCCGCTTTTTAATACTGCGTACTGAGCGACTATCAGTTGTAGCGAGCGCGGTAACATGATTCCAACGATGCAATCGCGACCAGCACCGGCTGAGCGAAGTTGAAGTGCCAGCTCGTCGGCCCGATTGCGTAACTCATCAAAGGTAAGTGACTCACCGTTACAAGACACAGCGACTCGACCTGGCGATCGCTGCGCCTGAATGTCGAAGAGTCCATGCGCAGTTTCGTGATTCATGAATCCAGACCGGGTCTCATTAAAACGAGCAAGAAGCGCACGTTCGGCTTCGGTAAGGATCGATATCTCATTGAGCCGCATCGACGAATTTTTTCCAACACAGCGTAAGATACCGACATAGTGCTCAGTGAGGCGTTGAGCCGTGGCAGATGAGTACAGGCTGGTTGCATACTCAAGCCGGCAGAGCGCAGAACCGTCACGTCTCTCAAAGACATCGAGAACAAGATCTGCACGAGCACTTTTGACAGGTACCTCAAGGGGTTGAAGGCGACACTGGTCGTCCAGACGCCATTCGGACGCAGACGACTCATGCATGATGAAAAGGGCATCGACGAGTGGACCGCGATTTGGGCTACGTGTTATACCAAGACGGCCTATCAATACGTCAAATTCGCATCCTTGGTGCTCAAAAGCCAAGAGCGCTCTTCGTTTTGTTTCACTGAGCAACTCTGTGAATGGCATATCGGCGGTCGGATGGCTTCGCATTACCAATGTGTTTACCATAACGCCGACCATATCGCTGACATCCGGGTGTCTTCGCCCGGCGATCGCTGTGCCGACGAGAATATCGTCTTGGCCGCTGTAGCGGTGCAACAGAGTAGAGAAGGCTGCAAGTAGAACCAAATAAGGTGTGGCGCCATGGGCCTGGGCGACACTGGCCAACTGATCCCAGAGCTTCTGATCCAACACAAAAACGATGTCAGCACCTTGAAAGCTCTGCCTGATAGGTCTTTGAAAATCGCCTGGAATCTCGAGAACGGGCAGCGGACCAGCCAAATGCTTGATCCAGAAATTGCGCTCACATTCGCGGGCTGGTCTTTGGGCCGTTTGATTCTCCCAAACAGCATAATCGCGATATTGCAGGCGCGGTTTGGGTACCGAACGCCCTTTGTATAGCTCCGAGAGATCGCGTTTTAGAAGCTCTATCGTAGTGTCATCAGAGATGATGTGGTGGAAATCAAACACGATTACATGATCTTTCGGCCCCAGCCGAATCACCATGACGCGAAAAAGGGGAGGAGATTCAAGCATAAACGGACGCACGAACGCCGCTAGAATGGTACCCAAATCAGAATCACTGGAGGCTTGATGAAACTCCAGCGGTACTTCTATATGCGCCAATACCTTCTGGACGATATGTTCATTCTGCACGACAAAGGCCGTGCGCAGGATTTCGTGGCACTGGGCCAGCTGTTCAAGAGCGTGCCGAAGTCTCTGGTAGTCGAGCTCTCCGTCCACCCGCCAAGCTGAGGCGGAGTTGTAGGCCGTCCCGGTGTCGTCCATCTGACGCAGTACGTACAGACGGCGCTGCGCTGCTGTGAGCGGATATTCGGCACAGGTGTCGCTGGGTACAATCGGCGGCTCTCGGCTCGCTGATTCATCAGTGGGTGTGGTTCTTTCGATAAGAGCCGCGAGTTTCTCGACAGTGTCATTGGCAAATAAGTCCGGGAAGGAGATGTGTCGGACAAATGCTCGTTCGATTTCGTTGATGAGCTGCATCGCGGTCAGTGAGTGCCCACCGAGTCTAAAAAAGCTCGTGTCTCGCGGTGGATTTGAAATATTGAGGAGGCGTTCCCAAATGTGTGCCAGCTGCATCTGAACCGACGAATGGTACGTGGTTGTGTCTTTATCTGGACGGGCCTTTTGTGGATCTGGTAGTGCCCGACGATTGACCTTTCCGCTGGAATTCATCGGCAGAGAGCTCAGAAATAATATTTCTGAAGGAATCATGTAGGGTGGCAGGCAGTTACGAGTCAGGTCAAATAAGCTGTCAGCCAGTCGGCGCTGTGCACTAAAGGTTGACTTTCCTCTGCTTCCGAGTATGTCTCGCGGTTGGACCGAACAACATCTCAAACCACAACGAGCTTCTGTCTGCCACACTATTTCGCCAGCAACTTCCACATCTGATTGACTATGGTGTGCGAACACCACGGTTGTCGCCTGGCCGCATACTGTCGCGGCAGCGTTTTGAAGCACCAAGCCCATGCCCCAAACAGATATGTCGCATACTCTTGCGGAAACGGTTTTGCCATTGTCGAAAAACAAAGCACATTCCAGGTCGCAAGTCTCTCGCACCTCGGAACGGCGGTAGTCGACAATACGGTAGCCAGACACATCTTCGCCCTGTTTCTCTGTCTCTTCGCAGGGAGCCACGGCTCGAGGAACCACGTACGCCACCAACCGCACATCCACCTCTGTGATACGCTGCCCCACAACCACGGCATCTCGAATCGCTGGGTGCTCACGAAGTTTTGCCTCTATTTCTTGCGGCTCAATGCGGTTGCCCCGTATTTTCAGCTGAAAGTCATTACGGCCAAGATACTCGATATCACCATTCGAACGCAAAATGCCTAAATCGCCCGTGCGGTACAGACGTTCACTCTTGTCGAAGGGGCTGACTACGAATCGTTTGTTGGTGAGCTCCGGCTCGTCCAAATAACCACGCGCCAGGCCATTGCCGCCGATGTAGATCTCGCCAGCCGTACCTTGTGGTACCGGAGTCATGTCATCCGACAGAATGTGGATCTTTGTGTTTATAAGAGGTCGCCCGATGGTGACTTCACGCGCGCGGGTAAGCTCTACGGCCGAGGCCCAGACCGTAGCTTCAGTCGGCCCATAGAGATTATAAATGCGTCCATGATAGCATCTCTGAAGTGCATTCAGCGTAGATACAGATAGCGCTTCACCTGTTACCAGAACAGTCTTGACATTTTTTAACGCATCAGCACCTTTTGGATCATCAAGGAATAGGTGTAGTTGCGATGGTGTGAACTGAAGTACATCGACTCCGCTTTCTAAGATTATCTCTTGCAGGGCGCGTGGATCGCGTTGCTGAGCTTCATTGGCAACGATAACCTGGGCGCCGTGACTCAGTGCCAGCAGGATCTCGAAGATAGAAATATCAAAGCAGATGTTTGCAAGCGCCAATACCTTGTTCTTAGGACCCAGCGGTATGATCTGAGCCACTGCTTGACGCAGTCCCGCCAACGATTTATGCTCGACAATCACCCCCTTAGGAAGGCCGGTCGAACCGGAGGTGAAGATGACGTAAGCGATGTCTTCGGCTGAAATGG
Organism: Myxococcota bacterium; assembly: GCA_041560255.1. GTDB lineage: Bacteria > Myxococcota > B64-G9 > B64-G9 > B64-G9 > JBFFBT01. The sequence goes on from JBFFBT010000078.1 coordinate 19,810, forward strand.
ACACAACTGGATCAGCGGCGGACTCGTCTCCGAGATCACTGAGGACAATGATCTCAAGACTTTCCAAAGCTCGAGTTACGTTAGGATGTCGGCAGTGCGCCACCATGAGGCCGCAGCGCGTTTTCGCTAGCATGTGACGAATCCGTGTCTCGGGGTACGCAGGGTCGATTGGCAAGTAGGCCGCACCGCTCTTTAATATGCCTAGTATTCCGACAATCATCTCTACGCCGCGTGGCATCATCAGGCCGACGAATTCATTGGGATTGACGAGCTGATGCCTAAGGCGTTGGGCAAGTTGGTTGCTCCAGTTGTTTAGGGCTCCGTAGGTAAGCGTTTGATTGCCAAAGCTTACGGCCACATGATCAACGCGATTTCTAGCTTGTGCTTCCAGAAGTATAGGCAGGCTGCGAAAATTCATTGTTATCATTCACTCCATCAATTCCATAAAAAATTCTGACTTGCCTACAAAAGATACATTATTTGGCGAACACCGATCCCAAAACCCCAAAAAACTACATAGGAAATCTGACTTGCCTAGAAAATAAGCACTTTTTAATAAAAACGTCAATTAAAAAAAGGGCATGAACCAATTTTTAATTTA
>JBFFBT010000079.1:0-20266 GCA_041560255.1 Myxococcota bacterium
ACAAATAAATCCAATATGTGGAATTATCATATGTGTAATGCTTTTAGGATGAGTATGGAACAAAAAATGGGGTTATCAATTCAACAAACAGTTACTCGTCCTGATATCTATATGACTGAAGAGGAGTACAATAGAGCACCTTTAATTGAGGGTCCATATTGGGTAGTTATAGTTGGTGGTGAACCAGGATGGCCTGTTAAGATGTATCCACAGGAGCGTTGGCAAGAAGTTATAAATACATTAAAAGATGAAATACAATTTGTACATGATTCAGATCCTTCAATCCACCCGGGGACCCGGCTTGCAGGTGTTGTTTTTCTTGGTGGTTTCGCTTTCTTTGACGGGCATCGGCCGATACAACCTGCACGTGAAGCCCAAAACAACCAAAGAAAAACACAAAGAGGTGTTGTCCTTGCCGCCCGGTGAGGTGCTGCGTCAACTGGATCTGGGTTACCATACTCTCATGGCGGATCTTCTGTTTATCCGGGGAAATCTATACTACGGCACCCATATCATGACGGACGAAAGCTTTCCTTGGATGGAAAACTTCATCGATATGGTTTTGGAGCTGGATCCGGATTTCAAGCGTATTTATCTCTGGGGTGCATTGGTGACCGTGTTTTACAAGCGTCAGATCGATTTCATTCCGAAGAAACTCGTAGAACGGGCCAATCATATTCTTACAAAAGGCATGCAGAGGTTTCCACACGATTACGAGTTTCCAATGCGGATCGGATACAACCTGTACTACGAGCTGGGAGAAATCGGCAAAGCCATACCCTATTTCGAGCGCGCCGCCAGCTTGGAAGGTGCGCCTGACTGGATCGACGAGACCTTGATGAGCCTGTATAAAAGAGAAAACCAACGAGATCTGGCAATCAAGATACTTCAGGAATTTATGATGAAAGATGAAGGAATCATCAATGAAGCGCTTCGCGCCAGGATGCTGCATATCATGACCAAGGAAGAAAGAGATCAAGTGCTCTCATTTCGCAGATACCTCGAAAAAGACTGGAAAGCCTGCTGCGGTTATTTGAGCTTCGATACGTATTTGTTGGTGAAAGAGCTATGATGACACAACCATTTGCGGTGTCGATTCGTGGGTTGAAAAAAACGTTCAAAACCGACCTCGGAAAAAAACCTACCCAGGCTTTACGAGGTTTGAGCCTGGACGTCCCGCCGGGCGAAATTTTAGGTTTTTTGGGGCCCAACGGCGCCGGCAAGACCACCACCATCAAAATTTTGGTGGGTTTGCTCAAACCCGACGAAGGCCAAGCCGGTATTTTCGGCTTCCCGGTCGACCATATCGGGGCCCGCACCCGACTTGGGTATCTGCCCGAATTGCCTGATTTTTATGATTACCTTCGACCGTATGAGTTTTTAACCCACTGCGCGCAGGTATCCGGGCTCAACCCGACGGCCATACGCAAAAAGGTGCCCGAGCTACTGGAAAGGGTGGGCTTGGATCCCAACGATCGCAGGCAGCTTCGAAAATACAGCAAGGGCATGCTGCAACGGGTAGGTATTTGTCAAACCATGCTGGCCGATCCGGACTTATACATTTTGGACGAGCCCATGGGAGGATTGGATCCACTGGGACGCCGTTGGGTAAAAGACTGGATCCAAGAGCTCGGCAAAACCGGCAAAACCGTCTTTTTTTCTTCCCACGTATTGGCCGAAGCCGAAGCGGTCTGCCACCGGGTGGCCCTCATTCACAAGGGACGCTTGCTTACGCAAGGATCTATGCAGGAGATCAGGAAAATCCATGCCGGCGGATGGGAGATAGTGGTGGAAGGCAACGCGATACTGGCAGATACATCCATCGCCGCCCAATCCGAAAAGATCGAACCGGCCGGCACCGAATCCCTGCTCTCGCCCAAAGCCGATACAGGTCCGGAGGGGTTGCTCAAACTGTTGCTCGAGCGTGGATACATCATCCGTTCGGTCAGCCAGCGCCAAGCCTCGCTGGAGGAAGTATTCGTGCGCACCCTGAAAGCCGACAGCCAAACATCTTGAGGAGTATTTGCATGCAAGCCATATGGTCAGTCGCCGCAATTACGTTCAGAGAGTCGATCCGTAACCGCACCGTCATGGCCATCTTCCTGTTGGCGCTCGCATTCATCGCCTCGGCTCTGGTGCTGGCCGCCATGGCTCTGGATGAACGCATACGGGTCATAACGGATTGGGGTATGTTTTGTGTATCGTTTTTCGGAGTTCTTCTGGCCATCCTCATCGGCGTAAACCTGGTGCAAAAAGAGGTGCAAAGAAAAACTCTGTATGTGGTGCTGAGCCGCCCCATAGAGCGTTGGAAATACGTAATCGGTAAATATCTGGGTCTGGCGCTGGTATTGCTGCTGGAGGTCGGCGCCTTGTCTGCGGCCTTGGTGCTGTTGCTCGCGTTCGAATCCGAGCAAGGCGCCGCCGACCCCCTGCTTTATGCGGCCCTCTTCGTGTCGCTGATTGAAGTGATGTTGTTGGCCGGGTTGGCGATATTTTTCTCTTCTTTTGCATCTCCGTACCTGAGCGGATTTTTCACCTTGGGTCTGTTCGTGGTGGGTCGAAGCCTGCCGGCGTTGCGCCAGTTGGCCGAAAAAACCGACCTCGAGTTTTTCCGGTTGCTTCTCAAAGGTTTGTTTTTCGGCCTGCCCAACCTATCGGATTTCAACCTGAGCAGCCGGGTGATCAACCAAATAGACATCCCGATCATGGAGGTCGTCTGGTTGTCTCTGTATGGCGCGGGATATTTGATTTTTCTCTTGGTGCTTTCAGCCGTGATCTTTACCAAGCGGGACTTGGCGTAGCTTTCGTCGCAAGAATATGGGTTTGTATCAGAGTGACCGACCAGCCTCCAGCCTCTTTTCAACGTACGCTCGGTGCAACCGCCGCCCGTCAGGATTTATGTCCGAGTATCCCCTTGAGCATATCAATGGGAAAGGGAAATATCACTGTGGAAGCATTCTCGGTAGAAATTTCGGTCAATGTCTGCAAATAACGCAGCTGCAAAGCCGCGGGTTGCATCTGGATCACCTCGGCCGCATCGGCCAATTTTTGAGAAGCCTGAAACTCGCCTTCAGCATGGATCACTTTGGCCCTGCGCTCCCTCTCGGCCTCGGCCTGCTTGGCCATGGCTCGTTGCATCTCGGCCGGTAAATCCACATGTTTGATCTCTACCTTGGCAACCTTCACACCCCAAGGATCGGTATCCGAATCCAAAGTCTCCTGCAGTTTCTCGTTGAGCTCTTCCCGCTTGGTCAGTAAATCGTCAAGCTCTACCTGACCCAAAACCGATCGCAGCGTGGTTTGAGCCAATTGACTGGTGTTGTACAGATAGTTATCCACTTCCAATATGGCCTTATCCGGATTCATAACCCGCATGAAAACCACCGCATTGACCTGTACGGTCACGTTGTCTTTGGTGATGATATCTTGGGGCGGCACATCCCGAGCGATGGTTCGCAAATCCACCTTCACCAGTTGATCGACAAACGGAATGATGAACCGCAGGCCGGGATCCTTCATGCCCACATACTTACCGAGCCGAAACACCACTCCGCGCTGGTACTCGAACAAAGTGCGCAATCCCATGAGTATGAACAGCGAAAGAATCACAACGGGTACAATCACTGCGTATGCCATGATAGGTCCCTCCTGGTTCAAATCGGTTATTTTGATATGACTTTCAAACCGTCAATGAATGCATCCAATCGGATACGATCCGTCAACTTTTCTCTTCCACGTGCAGCCTCAATCCCTCGACCTTTTTCACCACGATCCTGGAACCTGCCTGAATGGGTTTTTCACTTACAGCCTTCCAAAGCTCACCCCGCACGAAAACCCGACCGCCTTCCGAATCGATCCCGGACCTGGCTTCTCCCACCAAACCCAGCATGCCTTCGGACCCGGTCTCCAACCTCCTGCGCTGGGAACGCACCACATAGTAACCGATGTACAAAAACGCTGAACCCAGCGCCACCACGGTCGGAACCAGCACACTCCAATCCACGCCGAGGGAAGGATCCATATAATGCGGCTCTGAGGCCGGATCGACAACCAAAATACCTCCCAACACCAACAGGACTGCTCCGCCCAGGCCCAGCATGCCGTAACTCGTCACATACACCTCCGCTATCATCAACCCAATTCCCAAAAGCACCAGCACCAATCCCCCTAAATTGAGCGGCAGCACCTGGGAAGAAATGGCCGCCAACAACAAACAAAGCGCGCCGATTGCTCCGGGGAAAATGCTCCCAGGGTGATAAAATTCCATGCCCAGACCACCAATGCCCAAAAGCAACAAAAGCCAAAACACGTTGGGATCCGATAAAAAGGTAAACAGCTTTTGTTTGGGCGACATATTCCAGCGATCGATGCCAGCGTTGCGGGTGTGTAATGTCACTTCGGTTTTTTCATCCAAATTGACCGTGCGTCCATGAATCGCATCCAACAACAATTCCAAGGTCTCGACTCGCAGGTCCACCACATCCATCTGGACCGCCCGATCCGCCGTAATGGACACCGACTCCCTGACGGCCTTTTCAGCCCAATCCTGGTTGCGGCCCCTGAGCTTGGCGATACCCACCGCGAAGGCCACCGTGTCGTTGGTGGCCTTTTCCATCATGATCTCCATTTGCTCGGCGGTCCTCTTTTTGTTTTCTTCTTTCTGGTCTTCGTTTTCTTCCCGGCCCGGTATCCCGGGTAGGGTCGGACCCATGAATACCGGATGGGCAGCCCCGATGCGGGTTCCAGGCGCCATACAAGCCAGGTGGCCCGCCATGGTGACAAACGTCCCGGCGGACGCTGCCTGAGCTCCCTTGGGACTTACGAACACAACCATAGGAACCCGGGCGCTGAGCATTCTTTTTACAATCTCCTGCGTGCTGTCGAGCCGCCCTCCCGGGGTATCCAACTCGATCACCAAACACTCCATAGCGCCTTTTTCAGCCCTGTCGATGGCGTCTATGACAAACTCGGCCACCCCCTGAAAGATGCCTCCCTTGATCTGAATTACGGCGACACGCCCGGTCTTTTGCAATCCCGGGGAGTCGGATTGCGGCTCGATCTCATCAACAGGCTGGTTGCGGGCGAAAGCCGAGATCAGAAAACCGATCAGGAAAAACAAAAGCGCCGAATACCGCATCAAGCGGCCGGCCGCACGACCCATTTTGTGCATTCTCATCATGATCCGAAGCTCTCCATCGATTTCGGCCCGGTAGGGCACGTCTCGCTCATAATTTTTTGAACGTCTTCCCAAACCAGTTTTTTGGCCGCCGGATTACGTAAAAGATAGGCGGGATGATACGTGGGCAGGATCTTCGTCCCGTAGCGATATTCGAAAAACCTACCGCGCAGCTTGCTCATGGGCTGGTTGCTCCCGATGAGATACTTGACCGCGGTGGATCCCAGAGCCAAAACATGGCGGGGTTGGATGACCTCGAGCTGCTTGGTCAAAAACATGCCGCAGGTTCGCATTTCCTCGTCTTGGGGCACCCGGTTGTTGGGAGGTCGGCATTTGACGACATTGCAGATATAGACTTCTTCACGTCTGGTTCCCATGGCGGCCAAGATACGATCCAAAAGTTGACCGGCCCTACCGACAAATGGACGGCCCGTGCGGTCTTCCTCCCGCCCGGGTCCTTCGCCCACCAAAACGAGCTGGGTTTTAGGATTGCCTTCTCCGAAAACGATGTTGCTGCGTTCTGCATGAAGCGTGCACTGGACGCATGCTCCCATCTCCTTACGAATCCCATCCAACTTTGCCTGGGCTTGCTCCAAAGTAAGCGCATTGGGTTGCCAGCCGTCCTTGGGAGGCACAAGCGGCGTTCGATTTTCTCTGGGCGCCTGAAAAAAGCCGGTCTGCTCATTTTTCTTGCCGGGGTTATCCGGTGGATGTTGTCCATCAGCTCGATACACGCTTGCCTCCTTGAAGGTATCGGCCGGCGTTCGGCCAAGGCGGCCGGCAACGAACCGAACCCCGAAATGCTTGAGCATTTCCACACTGTTTCGAATATCTTTCAATACAGTTTTTATATCCTCATGGTATGTTGTCATCTCGGATTCCGTTTGAGCAACCCCCGGGCATTTGGTTCTCGTGACTTTCCGACGCCGCCCATTGACCCAGGCTCTCAATTGGTATAGCATCTATTCGTTGCAGGAACAAGGGCAATACACGCTGCGGCTATGGCAGGCAATCCGTGCTTTGTCCCCATCCTAGCATCTCCTGTTATGCGATATGCCGCTCAGCAGGCCTGCCCTGGCAAACGGAGTCATCCACACGCCGGTTTCCTGCGATTTTCCTGACACGGGAGATCAAATTTGATGGGTATCTTGGTGTTTACAGTATTAATCATCCTCATGCTGCCCGCGACCGCCTGGGCTTGGGGACCGGCGGCACATCTCGATTTCGGCCTTACCATTTTGGACGACATAAGCCTGTTGGCTCCGGTGGTAGCGGACCTGCTCAGTAAACATCCCCTCGACTTTCTCTACGGCAGCATCGCCGCCGATATCACCATCGGAAAAAATCTTTCTCCCTACTACCTGCATTGCCACAATTGGCAGGTGGGCTTATCGGTGCGCGATTTAGCCAAACGAGAGGCCACGCGCGCATTTGCCTGGGGATATCTGGCGCACCTGGCGGCTGATGTGGTGGCGCATAATTACTTTATCCCCTACAAGCTCATTCAATATTACAACCGGCGTAGAGCCCCACACGCCTATTGGGAAATCAGGTTCGACACGCGTATGCGCCGGGAGGCTTGGCAGCTGGCGAGAAAGCTCGCAACCCAATCATACAAACAGCACGATCAACATCTGCGTGACATTCTCACCGGTCCGTTGTTTCCTTTCAGCGTCAATAAACAGTTGTTCAACAGCATGGTCTTGTTCAACCAGATATTCAGCTGGAAGCGCATGGTGGACGCCCACGCCCAAAGAACAAAGATGGTGCTGTCCGAACAAGAAGTCGCTGAAAACTATCAACTGGCCATCGAAAAGATCCGGCAACTGATGGGCGAGTGCCCGCAAGACTCCTTCCAGGAAGCCGATCCGACCGGCCACCGCAACTTGCTCATCGCCCGTGATCTTTGCAAACGGCTCAGATCTCTCAACCGCCAAGATCGCCTATTGAATCCTGGAGAAATTGGATTGCGCCTCAAGCCGCTGTTTCTCGAATCCATGAACCACACCAAGCTCAATCTACCTTCCTTTCAAGATCTCATCGATCCTCTGGCGCCGCCCAAACAGCGTAAGGCCAAGCGTCTGCGAATGAAACGCCTGCAGAAACACATAAAAAAGCCATAAAGATAACTCTTCGCGCTTCGTACACTTTTACCCAAGGGTAGCGGCGAGGTATGCGATTTCTAGGCAATTTGTTTGTCAAACGACCAAACCATTGCTACACTGAGGATGAAAATATCCAACGTATGGTACGAGCAAAAAGGGACGGCATGATTTCATGTGAACGCTGCGGGCGTACGAACCGCGAACAACGCAGATATTGTGCTTCCTGCGGAAATCAATTGGGGTGGTGTTGCAGTCGCTGTGGATTTTTCAATTTACAGGATGAAAGCCATTGCGGAGGCTGCGGTGCTATCGGCGCCGCCGACCCCACGGAAGAAGCAGCCAAAAGTGTCGAAAAGATTTGCCCCCCAAAAAATTCTGATCCGGACGGTCGAACCGCCGAGCCCGGCCATCCGGTCGCCTCGTCGATCCAACCGGTTAAAGCGCCGCCCCCACCCGCCAGCAGACAGGAGCTGATTGAAAGCGTCGTTCATCGAGAAATCGAAAGACTGGCGCAAGAACCCGACACGTCCGACAGCACAAACGCTGTCTCCCAGGACGACATCGACAAGCTGTTCGAGTAGAGAACATCATGCCGCTCAATCGCGCCACAGAACAAAAAATCGGACACATCATGGTCGAGCAGGGACGGCTCGATCAAGAAAATCTCAACCTGGCGCTCGAAGAGCAAAAAAACTCCAAGGTCCCCGTTCAGCTGGGTGAAATCCTCATCAAAATGGGAGCGGTCCAGGACAAGGACGTCGCCGAAGCCTTGGGTCTGCAGTTCAATCTCCCGGTGGTGGATCTGGAAGATCTCAACATCGATCCCAAGGCCATATCCTTGGTGCCCGAATCCGTAGCCAAAAAAACCGGCATCATGCCGATTTTTTTGGTGGGTCAAGAGCTCACAATCGCCATCTACGATCCCACCAAAATCGAAATCATCGATTTTCTCGAAAAATCCACCGGCTGCATGATTACCCCGGTGCTTGCCACCCGCAACCAAATCGAGTCCACCCAAGTCATCTGCTATGCCGATCTCGCAGAGGGCGTCATCCATGAAAGACACGTTCACGACGAGGATGAGCACCTCAATGTCGACCGGCTCAGGGCCGCGGGCAAAGAAGCTTCGGTCGTCAACCTGGTCAACCGGGTATTGCAACAAGCCATCGATCAAGGCGCCTCGGATATCCATCTCGAGCCTTTTGAAGAAGGTATGTTGCTTCGATACCGCATCGACGGCCGTTTGAGAGAGATCCGCACCTTTCCGAGCGCCATTCAGGCCGCGATTGTCTCGCGAATCAAGATCATCTCGAACCTGGACATCTCGGAAAGAGGCAAACCTCAAGACGGCCGGATCGGGATGGTGTTGGGTCCCAAAGAGTTGGATTTTCGCGTATCCACTTTGCCGACCAGTTTCGGTGAAAAGGTGGTCATGCGCATTCTGGACCGAGGAAGTGTGTTGATGAGCCTCGACACCCTCGGATTCGGCCGGGAAAACCTTACAAAGCTCGAGCGCCTGCTGCACCAACCCTACGGAATCCTTTTGGTCACCGGGCCCACCGGGTCGGGTAAGAGCACCACTCTGTATGCCTCGCTCAATGTGCTCAAGTCTCCGGATGTCAACATCATCACCGTGGAGGATCCGGTCGAGTACCGATTGCCGGGCATCAACCAAGTACAGGTCAGTGTGAAACGAGGTCTCACGTTCGCCACGGCGTTGCGATCCATTCTGAGGCAGGACCCGGATATCATCATGATCGGAGAGATCCGGGATACCGAGACGGGTATGATTGCAACCGAATCGGCGCTTACCGGACATTTGGTTTTCGCCACCCTGCATACCAACGATGCCTGCGGGGCGGTCACCCGGTTGATTGAGATGGGCATCGATTCTTTTCTGGTGGCGCCATCGCTTTTGGGTGTGGTGGCCCAGCGCTTGGTCAGGCGGATTTGCCCGGATTGCAAAACCCCGTACGAACCCAGTCGACAGGAGCTTCAACGCCTGGAGCTCGAGAGCTTCTACGGCAAAATCACTCTTTTTCGCGGAAAAGGATGCAAAGAGTGTAAAAACACCGGTTATCGTGGTAGAATGCCCTTACATGAAGTCTTGGTCGTCGATGAGGGCATGCGGCCTTTGATCAGCCGCAAGGCCTCACACAGCGAGTTGTTGCAGTACGCCACCCAAAAAGGGTTTTTGGATATGCGTCTCGACGGACTTGTAAAACTGGTGGCGGGTAAAATCTCCATAGAAGAGTTGCTGCATGCAACCAAGGACGGTTGAACCATGACAGTGGAGTGGGTATGAAAAAAAGAATCCTGATCGTCGACGATTCGAAAACCCTCAGGGACCAACTCGAAGAGATCCTCATCCAGCTCGGATACGATATCGCAGGACACGCGGACAATGGAGCGGCCGCAATTCGTCTTGTCAAGGAGCTCAAGCCCGACATCGTCACCCTGGATCGCATCATGCCCAAAATGGACGGGATTGAAACTTTGCGTATGATCAAGAAACTCGATCCAACTGTCACGGTCATCATGGTTACAGCCCGATCGGACAAAGCTTCGGTGTTGGAGTGCGCCAAGGCAGGCGCCGCTCACTATATCCTCAAACCTTTCGAGCACGATCGGGTGGCATCCGTGATGGAAAAATTATCCAGTGTACCGGGTAGCGCTTGACACCCGCTGAGCGGTTTGAGTATAGTATAACCATTGGATATTCCTAAAAGAAAGGAGATGAGCATGATCTCCAAGCAGGCGTGCCCGAAGTGTCGTTGCGTCCTCAATCTCGATGAAATGATCGTCCTGATCATGCAACGGGGCTCCGCCCGAACCCTGATAGGTTTGCATTCGGATCCGGGCAACTACAATTATACTGTACCTCCCGGAACCAACATCACCGAGGGAGATGCTTGGGATTTTTATTGCCCGATGTGCAAAGGCGCTCTACAGGCATCTGAATGCAACGATCGTCTCTGCCGACTCGAGCTCATCAACCAAAACGGAGAACCGCAACAAGCCCTGTTTTCGAGGGTAGCCGGAGAGAAAGCCACATTTATCGTCACGTCGAACAAAGTACAACAAAAATTCGGCCCACATGCCACCAGGTTCGATCCTCATCTCATCCACATGAAATACATCCGATATTGATCCGCACCCGGGTTTGGTTGTACCGATTTGACTTTGGGGCAAGGGTCGCATATACCAATGATACCCCGAAAACGAGATCCTTGATGGAGGCCTCGCCATGCAAATAATCATCGAACGCATTAAACGCATTTTACTCACCCCCACACAAGAATGGCTCAAGATCAATGCAGAAGAGTGGACCATCCAAGACCTGTTTACGAAATATGTCATGATCTTGGCGGCCATACCTTCTGTGGCCGGTTTCATCGGACATTGGCTGGTCGGACATTCGACCTTCGGTGCGACCATAAGGTTTGGTTTCGCACAAGCCCTCACCTGGGCCGTCTTGCAGTATATCGTATCGGTGGGTGGGGTGTTTCTCATCGCCACCATCATGGATTTGGTCGCTCCGAAATTCGAGCTGCCCAAAGATCAGCTCACTTCAATGAAAATCGTGGTATTTTCCCATACCGCTTATTGGGTCGGCGGCGTGCTGAACCTCATCCCCAACCTGGCGGCGCTTGGAGCGCTTCTGGGTATCTACAGTGTGGTGTTGATGTATCTGGGCATGAAACAACTACGGACCATACCCGCCGACAAGCTCACTCCGTATTTTGTGACCGTACTGGTGATTGCGTTGATCGTGTATGTTGTTTTGGGCTTTGTCATCGGCGCCATATTAAGCCCGTCGGTCAACCTGCCTGCCGCCGGTTAGGCCGAAGCACCCCCAAATAACCAAGTAAAATTTTGTTTTTTTCGTCAATCCACTTACAAACCGGCTCTCCCACCTGGATGTAACCTGAGGTTTTGTTCCGCCCGTGTTTCGTTTGGGAGAAGCTTCGGGCATAGAGTAAAAGAGTCAGTCCAACAACCGGTAGTTTTTAAAGCCCCCGAGCGGCCGGCCGCCCAGTAGTTTTTGCTCGATAAAAGTAAGCATGCGGTATTTGAGCCGATCGTGCTTGTGCTTGGTGGGCGAGACTCCTGATTGAACCAGCCGATCTCCCCAATCCATTTTTTGTATCCAGGCCTGCATGACTTCAGGGTGGGTACCGGTATACACGGGTAATTTCGCAAGCGAGCCATAATCAAAATCCACCCGCGGCTTTTCCAGTTTGGGTACATCTTTCCGGCACTGCCAATAGGTCTTTCGCATGCTTGTAACCTTGGTCTGCATGAGATGAGGCGGCCTTACCCAGCCGTAATGAAACACCTCGGCGGGCAGTTGTACGACCCTGAGTTTGTGCGGGCCGATACGAAACGACTGGGCGTCACGGTGGGAGCGCACACCCACACCGTTGCGCACCAGGCGGATTTCTTTCGGATACCAGGCATGGCTTACCAAAAAATGCCGGTAATCACCCCAAAAGTGCCGATAGTGGAACAACATCCCCTCAACCTGCCGGTTTGAAAGATGCTTGGAGCAAAAGTCGCGAACGACCGGCAGATAACGCTCATGGACCACCTCGTCCGACTGCAGGTAAAAACACCAATCGCCGATACAGTTGGACAGAGCCAAATTGGTTTGTTCGGCAAACACGTGACGTCCCGGCCGTACCACCTCGTCCCAGACCGTGTCCAAAATACGTATACGCGGATCACCAATGGAGCATATCAACTCCCTGGTTCGGTCTCCCGCAGATCCTTTTCCTACCGCAATGACGAATTCGTCACAAATAGGCAGGATGGAGCGAATCGACTCCACCAGAGGATAATACAACGTATCGGCATTGCGCGCGAAAGAAAACCCGGATATTTTCAAGACTTTACTCCAAATCGGCAAATCGGATCCCAGGCATGGGTTTTTCGGTTGATCCTCTCATCAATCGTGCTTATGCTTGCCCGAGCAAAGGTGTTTGTACAACAACACGCTTCGCAAAGTCAAAACCGTTGTTGGAAAGGAAACGACAACCTATGAAAACTGAAAGCAAAATTACGCCCCGCAACCAGGATTACGCCCAGTGGTACCTCGATGTCATCCAGGCAGCCGAGCTGGCCGACTACGCACCGGTAAAAGGTTGTATGGTGATACGACCCAATGGTTTCTCCATATGGGAAAACATTCAACAGACTTTGGACAAGATGTTTAAAGAAACCGGGCACGTCAACGCGTATTTTCCCTTGCTGATACCCGAATCTTTCATGAAAAAAGAAGCCGAGCATGTCGAAGGATTTGCACCGGAATGCGCCGTGGTCACCCACGGCGGCGGGCAAAAGCTCGAGGAGCCGCTTTTCATCCGGCCCACTTCCGAGACCATCATCTGGAGCATGTACCGTAAATGGATCTCCTCCCACCGGGACCTGCCCCTGCTCATCAACCAGTGGGCCAATGTCCTTCGATGGGAGATGCGCACCCGGTTGTTTCTCAGGACCACCGAGTTTCTGTGGCAGGAAGGCCATACCGCGCACGCCACGGAGCAGGAAGCCGAAGAAGAAGCCCTGCGCATTTTGGAGATATACCGCACCCTGGCGCAGGATTACTTGGCGATACCGGTTTTGACCGGAGTTAAAACCGAGCGCGAGAAGTTCGCGGGCGCTCTGCGCACCTATGCGATCGAAGCCATGATGCAGGACGGCCGCGCCCTGCAAGCCGGCACTTCGCACAATCTGGGCCAAAACTTCGCCAAGGCCTTTGACGTGACCTTTCAAAACGAGCAGGGAGAAAGGCATCATGTATGGGCCACGAGTTGGGGGGTGAGCACACGACTGATCGGCGGACTCATCATGACGCACTCGGACGACAAGGGCCTGGTTCTACCGCCCCGCATCGCGTCGAAGAAAGCCGTCATCATACCCATCCCAGGCAAAAAGACCGATCCCGGCATGATTTTTGAGCAAGCCCACAAACTGGCCGAGGAGACCGGACTTTTGCCGGCGGTCCACGTCGACGATCGGGCAAACGTCAGCCCCGGCTGGAAGTACCACGATTGGGAGCAGAGGGGCATTCCGGTGCGGATTGAGTTAGGGCCCAGGGATCTGGAAAAAAACCAGGCGGTTATCGTAAGAAGAGACACAGGAGAAAAAATCCTGGTCAACCGCGGTGAAATCTCCGACAAAATCTCGCGTATCTTAGACAGCATCCAAAACGATCTGTACGCCAAAGCACAACGCTATCGCGATGAGCGTACGTTCAGCATCAACAACCGAGATGAGTTCATCGAAAAACTTCAAAATCCCGGTGGGTTTCTTCTCACTCATTGGTGTGGAGACGGTGACTGTGAAGCCGCCGTACAAAACGAGACCAAAGCCACCATCCGATGTATTCCAACCGACGCCCCCGAAGAAGAAGGAAGTTGCCCGTTTTGCCGAAAACCATCAAGGAAACGGGTGGTGTATGCCAAAGCATACTGACGCGCCCATGCGGGTGGATTTGGTCAGCACCGGAGACGAAATCGTCTGGGGTGAAATCGTCGACACCAATGCGGCCAAAGCCGCATCCCGGCTGACCGAGCACGGCTATTTCGTGGGCAGACACTATACCTGCGGGGACGATTTCGAGGCTTTGACCCAAACCATCCGGGTGGCGATCGAGAACGCCGACGCCGTGATATGCTCGGGGGGGCTCGGACCGACCCAAGACGATCGCACGCTGGATGCGGCTGCCTTTGTTTTCAAAGCCGAGCTGGACATCAATCCCGGGCTGCTCGAGAGGCTTGCGGGTATTTTCGAACGATTCGGAACAACCCTTACAGACAGTCAAAAACGCCAAGCCAGATTACCTCAAGGAGCCGCCATCCTCGACAACCCCGCGGGCACCGCAACCGGCGTTCTCATGGAAAAAGGCCGCAGGATGTTGTTTTGCCTACCCGGACCACCCAAAGAGTTTGAACCCATGTTGCACAATCAGGTGCTTTCGCATCTAGAAGCCCGGCGCACGCAGCTCGGCTGCAGTCGGCAGTACGCCCAGCTCACCTTACGAACCGTCGGCAAATCCGAAGGGTGGATCGCAGATACATTGGCCGATCTGGAAGATCGTTTCGAGGGTCTTCGGATCGGATATCGCGCCGTGATGCCCGAGGTGCACATCAAACTGCGTGTGCGCGGAAAATCTTTGGATTCCATACAAAAAACACTGCTCGAGGCTCAGAGGTCCGCGCGGGAAAAGTTGGGCGATTGCATCTATGCATCCGGGGACACCACCCTGCCCGCAACCCTGATCCATATGTTGTCGGAACGCGGGCTCAAACTGGCGGTGGCCGAAAGCTGCACCGGCGGATTAGTCGGCAAACTGCTTACCGACGTGCCCGGTGCATCCAAGGTTTTTTGTCTTTCGGCCGTCACCTACGCCGATGAAATGAAGATCAACCTATTGAAAGTCCCCCAAAACACCATCCACAAACACGGCGCCGTGAGCGCCGAATGCGCTGTCGCCATGGCGCACGGCATACGCAGGTTGTCTTGTGCCGATTTGGGCCTGTCGATCACGGGTATCGCCGGACCCGGTGGCGGTACTTTGAAAAAACCTGTGGGAACGGTCTTTATAGCTCTGGCCGACTCCGATGGCGCCAGGATTGTGACGCGAAATTTCCCCATTGCCGACCGCGAAACCATCCGTTGTCTCTCGGCGTATGCCTCTTTGGACCTGGTGAGAAAAAAGTTACTTGACAACCAGAGCTAAAAGCGGGCAAGAATCAGCTGAACTGTTCTTGTGAATTAAATTAGGAATGAACCGAAAATAATTCGCTCGCTGCTCTCGAGCCATGTGATGTCATGATGGAAACCTACCTGGGACACATAAGCGCTTTAGGAACCGCCGTTTTTTGGACCATTACCGCCATGGCTTTCGAGTCGGCGGGCAAAAGAATCGGTTCGATCACGGTCAATGTCATCCGGTTGGTGATGGCTTTCGGCATATTGACCGTATTTTGTTGGGCGACCCGCGGAAAACCCCTGCCCGTCGACGCCGACGCCCACGCCTGGCTCTGGTTGAGCCTATCCGGAGTGGTGGGTTTTTCACTCGGCGATCTGTGTCTCATGCGGGCGCTGGTACTGATAGGTTCGCGCTTGTCGATGCTCACCATGTCTCTAACCCCCCCTATCACGGCGGCAATCGCTTGGATTCTCATGGATGAAAAGCTCGATTGGTATGATCTCATCGGGATTACCATTACGGTATCGGGGGTATGTTGGGTAGCCTGGGAGCGCAAATTACCCGGAAACGGATGCGGACCGAATCAGCGTAGTGTCAAAGGATTCTTTTTGGCATTTTTGGGGGCTTTGGGTCAGGCCGTCGGCCTGGTGTTATCGAAGTTCGGCATGCGGGATTACGATCCATTTGCGGCTACGCAAGTCCGCATCATCGCGGGCATAATCGGTTTTGCGGTCATCCTGACCTGCATCGGTTGGTGGCCGCGGGTCCTGAGCGCCATCCACAACCGTCAAGCCATGACCCGCACCGCCCTGGGAGCCTTTTTCGGACCGTTTTTAGGGGTGTCGCTCTCACTCCTGGCGGTTCAAAAGATCCAGGCCGGGGTTGCGGCCACCATCATGTCTCTGGTGCCGGTGCTCATCATCCCGCCTGCCATCATCCTGTTCAAGGAGAAGGTCAGCCTGCGGGCCATCCTGGGGGCGGTCTTGGCGGTTTTCGGTATCGCTTTGTTGTTTCTATAACGCCGGCAAGACAATCTTTCGCAACCAGATGCGCTTGTACGTTGCACCTCACCCCTAATCGGGGTATGTTTGTCGGCCATGTCGCCTCCTAACCCCTATTATGGAACCAAGAGATGAACACCGATATGCCAACCGAAAGATCATCTTCCGCCTGGATCCACGCCCAGGAAGAAAAAAACGAAAAACGCCGAAACTTCTATAGATGGATCTATCTACCTTACTCCTGGATGATATTCATGCCCTTTTTAGCCTTGACCACCTTGATGTTCGGATCCATAGCGGCCTTGATTGCGAAATTCTCACCCCGGATGGCGTTCCATTGCGGAACGATTTGGTCCTGGCTGCTTTGCCGGGTCAATTTCACCCACGTTCGTTTGACCGGTCGGCACAACGCCGTCAGGGGTCGATCTTACATCATCATGAGCAACCATCAGAGTCATTTCGATATCCCCGCATTTTACGGTCATTGGGGACGGCAGTTTCGTTGGGTGATCAAGGAAGAGCTGCGTAAAACTCCTGGTTTGGGTTGGTACTGTAAGGCCGGCGGCCATATTTTCGTAGACCGCTCCAGTCACAAAAGCGCAATCCAAAGTTTACAAAAGGCCAAATCCATGCTGCAAGGCGGCACTTCGGTCATGTTTTTTCCTGAGGGAACCCGCTCGAAAGACGGCCGTATGCAAACTTTCAAAAAAGGCGGATTCATGCTGGCTCTGAGCCTCGAGCTGCCGATACTGCCCGTATCGATATCCGGCTCCCGACATGTGCTGCCGGGCAAAACCCTCAAGCTCCTTCCGGGTAAAGTGGACATACGGATCCATCAACCCATCGATCCGACCATGTATGGACCCGATCGGCGCGCCGAGCTCATAGAAGAAGTAAGAAACGTCATTGCTTCGGGTCTTACTCTCTGGGAGCAAGCAAAACCGACAGTTTCCACCGTCTCTCCAACCGATCGATCCTAAATCCGAAGGCCGCCCGCACCGCACGATGCAATGATTGGCCTTGTCTCAGTTTTACAAGCAGCATTTGAAATCTTTCTTTCCCGAAATGATCGATCAACCAGCCGACGATATGACCCGATTGCATGCTCAAATGCTCCAAGGCCTCCGGGTCGTTCCAAGCGCGAAGCAACCTTTCATCCAATCTGCTCCAAGGGCACAATGCTCTGCGATATACATCCCGGCCGCGGGAGTCTCGATCGTCAACGGTCCGTCGGGTCATCCTGGCCAAGCCCTCGGACAACCACAGGGGAGCTTGCGCAAACGACATTCTTTCGACATGGCTCCTTGCCAAAGCCTGTGCAAATCCCGCTATCCAGGCGCTTCTTCCACGGTCTGGATCCATATGGATCGCCCATATCCCGTGTGCAAAATGTATGGTGCGGTTGCTCCACAGTCGGGGACCCATATCGGCAAGCAGCGCGCCCAGGTTGCCATATATCCGCAAAAACAAGGTCTGTTGGTTTTTTTGCAAAAACAAACCACTGGTCGCGGCGACGGCTTTTTGAAACGAATCGAAGATCAGGGCAGGATCGGCACTGCCGGCTGGGTGCTCGACGGTAAGCCGGTAACGACCAGCCGAATATTCGGCCCGGACGGTTGGTCTTACCACAGAGGCAAGCGCCATCAAGCGTTTTTCACATACATCCTTGATTCCGCTGCTTTCACCGGCTTGCATCAGCTTTTCAAATACCACCCGAGCATTCGACACCCGATGCAACCGCAGCAAGAGATCCCCTCGACGGATTCGATCGAGCTTTGACAAACCCGTAGATCTATGCAGCACCGTCTCAATGGCTTGTTGCCTGGATGCGCGCCAGGGTTTGAGCCCTACGACCTCTTCAGGCATGGTCGCGAGCACGCGATCAATCAACCAATCGGCCCTGTCGAAATATCCCAGATTGACGGCGTCCACCGCTCTTTGATAGGAGGCCGAAGCTTTGTAGTGCCTGCATACCAAACCGAAATCACCCTTTTTCATCCCTGTGATTTGCAACTCGGGATTATCCCGAATATCTTTTTGCATGCGCCTGAGGGCTTCATCGAACCAAGTCTCGGCCCAAACCCAATCGTGAGCCAAATACGCCAACAAACCCAACTCGAAAGCCGGGTGCGGATCGCCCGGCATCAACCGGGCAGCCTCACAAAAAGCCTCCTCCGCGCGTTGCAGGGTCTGGAGGTTTGCAGGGTAGTCACCTGCCACCTGGAGACAGTTCCATAAAAGTGCCAGAACCCTACCGAGCGCCAAGCGTAGCTCGGCCTGCCTGGGCACCTTATGGATATCCTGCTCCAAGCTATCCGCCCGTGATTTGAGCATGGCAACGGCTTTTCGATAATCAGCCTGCCCGATCGCCACAGTCGCCCGCGTCTGCGTCAGGGTGGCGCCGGCCAGATACAATCCGGGATGCTGGGGATGACGCGAGCCTGCGGTCTGTAGCCGTTTTTCGGCAAGAGAAAACCTACCTATGGAAGTATACGCCCTGACCAACAAGGTCCAGGCCGAAGGCGATCCGTCTGGATCGTCGACCAAAGTCTCCAAAGCCGCAACGGCCCGATGGGGAGCATCTTCAAGCAAACATTTTTCCGAGGCCTTCTCGAGATCCCGGCGAACTCGAAGCTGGTACGAAGCATCGATGCGCCCGAGCTCGTCTAACTGTTTACCCAACTCGACCAATCCACGTAGTGCCGAGCCCAAATCGTTGTTATCAAGGAGTTTTTCACAGACCAAGCACAAGCCGTCCACCAGCTTGCGCCTGACCGATATATCCAGCTTTTCAAAGGACTCGAAAGCTTTGAGATAGTACTCGAGTGAAATCTGATATTTCTTTTCTAAAGCGGCCCTTTCGGCGTCTCTCAACAAGTCCAAAGCAACCGTTTGGTCCGCCCCGGCGCCCGAAAGCAGAAAAAAAACCAGGAAAAATCCTGGCAATTTCAGCTCAAACCGAAAATTTTTCCGTGCTGCCGCCCCCATTCCCATGCCAAGTACCCGTAACAAATTCTCGTCTCACAACCCCGTTGAATACAACTTCCAAATCGGTTTTTTAGGCTCTTTATCGCAAAATCATCGTCTTACAAAAGACAATATCTATAGCATACCAAAGCAGGCGGCAAAAAACAGCCTTTGTGCACGATCCAAAAGGAACATTCTTCTTGACACTTTTGCTTCTATCCCGATAATGGTGCTCTGCCGCTTGGGGCCAGGTAGCTCAGTCGGCAGAGCAACGGACTGAAAATCCGTGTGTTGTTGGTTCGATTCCGACCCTGGCCATCAAGATAAAACCGCTTGCTGTTGCAAGCGGTTTTTTTTGCATCATTCTCATACAGGCTGGTCCCTGCATCGCTCTATCTCAGGGAGCCGGTGTGCGAAAAATCATTATTCAGTCACCGGTACGGATGGACATTGTCGGATCGCGCGGTGCCATACGACTGGAAATCCGCCGCGAACGCAGCGTTGCGCAACGGGCGCCCCGATTGGGCGAAATGGCTGACCAGCGGGCGGGCGATTCTTTAATGCTCAGAACTTTCCCGGCTGGTCCTTGCATCGTCGATTCACGAGTTTATTGCTCGAAGAATCATTTTTTCGACGTTAAACCTATCTATTCCGCTCAAGAGTAGTTTTGAATAAGAAATAGGTGAGGGATAGTATTCCAGGCGGCTCATTTTTAATGAACCAGTAGAACTCAACACATAAATGATCGTAGCAGCTCCAATAGGACTATACCATCTGTTTTCATGTTTCTGCTTATACTTGTCTTGATTTGTCATCTTAGGCCAAAAATCCCTAGGAAAAAACCTGTAATGCTCAGATTGAGATAGATACGAAAATGTCATTGACGCACAAACAATCAGCCAGTATCATTCTCAACCAGTCAACCGAAATTTTTATATTTCATAATGAGACCTCAAACACCAATAATCGTTGTTTCGTATTGACCACCATGGGGGGGCGGCAAATGAACAAGCCCTTGAACACTAAAGAAATCGGTGGATCAACAATGGGCTTGACTGCGGTGGCCATCTTGTTTGCAACCTGGAGCTTGTGGCAAAAACCGTTAGAAAGTCACCGACCGACAAGCAATACAAACATTTCATCTATTGTTGCTTGTTCGGACAATATGATACCAGCCAGGCTATGGGAAGATCCGTTCACCGCGGTTGAAAGACAACGCATGCGTCTCGAATCGGATGCGTACGCTTCTCACATACATAAATCGATCAAATGGCAGCACACTTACTCCATTGATAAACTG
>JBFFBT010000080.1:0-20131 GCA_041560255.1 Myxococcota bacterium
ATAACCCCTTGTTTCTTAAAGAAAACGGATCACGGCTGGATTCATTACACACTCAATTGACTGATTTAGCAGCGTTTTAGTATTATTATTCGTTTACGGCCATCAATCTTTCAGTCTTGCAAAATACACAATTTAGATTTCGATTTGCTTCCTCATGTGCTTATTGGGCTTTTTTCCTTCCAGCCGCCAACTTTTCAGGAATGTCGGTTCCTCCGTTAAAACACATCTCATCCAGATTCTGTCCTCGAAATGCCGGTAAAGAATTACTTGCGCGGCCCGGTCTTCTTTTTATCTTGTCAACTAACAGTTCTGCCAGAATTTGGTTTTCTTGATGGAGTTCTATCTTCTGCTTGTACAACTTTAGTTTTTTCGGTATGTTGACCCCATTCCGTCAAAAAGAAAATTCTAAAATCCATTCAGCCAGCTACAACTATAGGTGAATTGGCAGCCGGTATAGTTGCTGATTCAGTAATGACAAAAACTCAACTGCTTGTCGAAAACGCTCAACTACGCCAGCAACTTATTGTTCTTCGCCGATCTGTAAAAAGACCAAAATAACAAACACCGATCGCATTTCCATGATCATGCTCTCTCGGCTCACTAATGCCTGGCGTAGAACCTTACATATTGTCAGCCCGGATACATTACTTCGTTGGCATCGAGATCTTTTCAAGATCATATGGAAGAGAAAATCTAAAAGAAAGGGCCACCCTCGAAGATTATCCAAAAAAATGATTGAATTGATCGGTAAAATTGGTTTGGAAAATAAGCTATGGGGAGCCGAAAGAATCCGCGGGGAACTTCTAAAGCTATCTATCAAAGTAAGCAAGCGTAACATTCAAAAGTATTTGAGAATGTTCCGGCCTACAAAAAAGGCCGGACAGACTTGGGAGTCCTTTATCAAAAACCACACTGGTGATATCTGGGCTTGTGATTTTCTCCAACTTTACGATGTGTTCTTCCGTCTTGTTTTCGCCTTCTTAATGATCAAGCATGAAAACCGAGATGTAATTCATTTCAATGTAAGCCGATCTCCCAGCGATGAATGGACAGCACAACAACTCAGAGAAGCTAATCCATATTGTGAGGGACCAAAGTATATCATCCGTGATAATGACGGGAAATATGGAAGTAAATTCAAAGCAGTTGCTGAAGGTGCTGGGATCAAAGTCGTCAAGATTCCACCTAAGTCCCCAAATTTAAATCCTATCTGTGAAAGATTTCTTGGTAGTGTACGGCACGAATGCTTAGACCATATAATAATTCTGAACGAAAACCACCCACGCAAAGTGCTTAAAGAGTATGTTGAATATTTCAGAACAGCTCGGCCGCATCAAGGTCTTGGACAACAAACGCCTCAATTATATAACAATGAAAGCAAAACCGAGACCCAAAACAGCGAAGGGAAAACTATTTCATTGCCAGTATTGGGAGGGCTTCATCACGTATACAAACGTGCGGCGTAGTACTTTTTGGCTGCATGGAAAACAGGTTTGCTAAAAGGGGCTTTGTAATTCCCGATCGCTGGGTCTATGAAAAATCGTCATGCGCAAGCTGATATATAGTTGGTATCGGACAACCGAGGACTCTTATTGGGATGAAATTTGATAAATTGTATTTTCAAACAACTCACTCAACTTTGGATGAGCAAAGTAGCCATCACGGCCAAGCCAGAATTCGTCTCGAGTAGTTGTCGATGATGCCTTGTAGATATGCCTTGGTTCCATCAAGCAACCGAATTACTGTGGTATCAATGTGCCATGTGGCGTTTGGTTTGTAGGTTCGTAACCCAAGGATTGGTTTTGCCGGATGAACTCTATTGCTTGGTCTACGCCACTTTCGCTCTCGGACGTAGCGATACCAAGTCGCTGCGCCAGAATCCCAATTGGTACATGACTATAGTTCGGTGATGTCACCATTTCCCTCATCGCTCGTGGCTCTTTTGGCAACAGTTGGCTTGGATTGGTGTGCGGACAACAGGATTGATCGTTAAGATCACAACCACTGCGATTCGCTCGAATCCAACTGTGATATCTGGTGGTACTCAGACCGATAATTTTCTATGCAAATCGAAGTGCCATCACACCACGCGTTCGTTCGATTGCTCGAAGAATGCGATCTTTGTTTTTGCCAAATGGTATTATGCTTCCCTGAGATACGTAAATCCGAGATTTGGATTAGCGCCAGTAACAGACCAATGATGGCAGTCAATAGCTTCACTTTCCGTTCCAGCTTCAAAATTCGAGCACGCACCTTCATATCGTCTAGATCAAAGAATTCTTCAGAAATGACCTCGCGAGCTGGTGCAGACCTCCAGCTCCGCGCAGTTGAACCTAAAACACCTATATTGATCGCAAAGCTCACATCACCAGTAATCCGCACAAAATCGCGTAAACAATGGTTATATATCTTTCGCTTGGACTTCTTTTTGTTATTCATTGGGGTAGCATAGCTGATTGGACATTGGATTCAAATATGAAAATCGGATTGTGGTAGACATTACATCGCGTTGTGGAGTGCAGAATGTCTTGCGAAACAGCAGGGATGCTCGTCAGAGCAGTGATTAGAATCAAATATGTTATTAACAGTTGGTTCCTATCGAACAGCGTGAACCTCAAGCTTAACCCCTTCATTACTCTGTAAATAACTGAGGATCGCAAAAAGATTATTTGCCTGTGGATTTCCCTGGGGCCCAAACATACGCATTAGGCTTTTAGCTGATTTATCAGTATGGTGACTTAGCTCCTCGAAACCAATTGTGGCATTGATATAATCTCGCAAAATCGCTTTTCCTGTTTCAACATCTCCAGCCAGCAAGCATTGAATTCCATCACTGAGCAGTTCTCTTCGGAAATCTGGATCATTATGTACACGATTTTGAATAGTTTTTTTAAAAGATCGTGTTAGTGGCATTTTAAATCCTCCTGCTTCTTACGGCGTTTGTAATCCCGCCAAATTAATTGCGCTGTTTCGATATCTTTCTGCTGGCGCTTCTTAGTTCCGCCAGCAAGCAGCACAATCAAAACCGGCCCATCCTTTCCAAAATAGATTCGGTAGCCAGGTCCAAAGTCGAGCCGATATTCTAAAACTCCACCTCCAACACCTTTGACATTAGAAAAGTTTCCTTGCTCCAACCGGTAGATAGCGGTAGTCACCTTTGCTGCTGCTGGTGCATTTAGCGAATTGAACCAACTTTCAAAAGGGCTTCGACCTTGCTCATTAGTATATTCACGTATCTCTATCACATATATAATGGTAACACTTACGTTACCTCTGTCAAGAAAAACTTTTGTCTGAGATGGCTTTGAGTGGCGAATTCTCGGTCGTGCTGGCTACAACAGTCATCCTTGGAAAATCACTCAATTTTTCAGGTAGTGATCCATTAAATTTTTATATGATTTATGTTGCAAAGACGGTATGTAATTAGGAGGCCATGGGCATGCTCGTCAAAGCAGCGACTAGACTCAGACATATTTTTATAATATTGTTCCGTTTTTTAAAAAAGAGTATTCAAAAATCCATTCAACCGGTAACCACTATTGGCGCTTCGGTTACCGGAATAGCTGCTGATTAAGTAAAATCCAAATCACAATTGCTAGCCGAAAATGCCCCACTACGCCAGCAACTTATTGTTCTTCGCAGATCTGTAAAAACACCAAAAATTATCAATACCGATCGCATCTACGTGACCCTTCTTTTTCGGTTCTCCAATGCCTGGCGTAGAACCTTACATGCAAGAGACCATCCACAAGCTGCCCGCTCATGGGGCGAAAGGTTACGGGAGCGCTCTCGTAAAGCTGCTGAAACACCAATGGCAGGTAGAGTCGTTCCTGAACGATCAACGCAGGAGGTACACGAAGTAATCTTCCACAATTACCAGATCGTTTATCGTGTTTATGAAAATACCATCCATGTTCTCAATGTTTTTGAAGGCCGTCGTCTATTCCCTCATGACGCAATACCTGTCTCCAGAAATACAAAGAACCCTAGAAATGGCTAAAACTATATTAAAGGAGGCAAATACAACTTGGGATCCCAAGTTTAAATCGATGAGATAGACGTTTTCATAGATGATTGTATTGAAAGCATATTCTTAACTTTTTAGGACTTCGATTAAAAAAGCTAGTAATATCAACTTGGACGATATTTGTGCGGATCACGAGGTTGAGGTTTGGCCGCACAGATTTGATGAATGTTTGCAGGCCCGTCATCGTTAGGATATGATTGACTTTTCTGATCCATTGTAAAAGTTGTGAGTCTGCAGGGGAGAATATATGGCAATAAGTCTGAGTTGTTTCTGTCAGATAAAATATCCGGATATTTTTACAAGCTTGACTTTGGTAGCCTTTCTTCACGGTTGGGCGTCAGCTCAGAGCCCAATGCAAAATTCCAACCCCTACTTGGAAGTCGGTGCTCCATTAATTAGAAATTATTCTCCGGATGAATATGGAGCCCATCCTCAAAATTGGGTTACGGTTCAAGACCAGCGAGGTGTTCTGTATTTTGGAAACACGAATGGGATATTGGAGTTTGATGGTTCGAAATGGCGACTGATCCCGGTATCCAACCGTAGCATTGTACGCGCCCTGACAATTGATGCTGATGGCAGGGTATATGTTGGTGCTATTGGTGAGATCGGCTATTTGGCAAGTAACATAGACGGAAACATGCAATATGTGTCATTAGTCGACAAAATTCCCGAAAAGCATCGACAATTTGGCGATATCTATTTGGCCTTCTGTAATGATCATGGAGTGTATTTCAAGGGCAATAATGTGATGTTTTATCTGGTGGACGAAAAGATAGAAGTTATTCAAATTCCGTCCAAAATAGATTTCGATGTCAAACAGGTAAATAATAGACTGTATGTACATCTAGCTGATGCAGACAGAAAAACCAACTACAATTTGTATGAGCTTGTCGGCAACAAACTGTCACAGATTTCATTGCCTTCCGTTTTGGCCAACAAAGCTATGATTATGCTTTTACCCTATTCAGACGGTCAATTTTTTTGGCTGACTTCTGCAAGTGAGTTTTGTGTTTTTGATCCAAATCTAGCAAGAGATAACCCTAATAAAATCAACTCATCAGTTAGCTGTAAGAGGTTTCAATCGGAAGTTGAAGCTTATCTAAAACATAACCGCGCAGGTCTAACAGGCACTACCTACCGGAACAAATACGTGCTAAATACGGTGCGAGGAGGCGTGGTTATAGTCGATGGCGAAGGACGCCTTATTAGAGTTATCAATAAAAACAGGGGGCTTTTGGATGATACGGTTTTCCGCGTATTCGTGGATCGAGATGAAAACTTTTGGATGGCCATGAACAAGGGCATAGCCCATGTAGAAATCAGCTCACCAATTTCCAAATTTGCGGAGGAGTCGGGTCTGCATAGCATTGTCCTGAATTATGCAAGAGCAGATGGCAAGCTCTATGTGTCTGATTTTACAGGTGTATACATGCTTAAAAAGCATACCCTGCGTACAGTCGATGATCGTAACGAATTTGTATCGATTCAAAATTACCCTCAAGCAGATACCTTTGTTATCGATGAAATGTTTGAAAGGATTTATGCAATTCCTAAAGCAGGTTCAATATTTCATATCGAAGAAAAACAAGCCTACAATGCGTCAAATCAAAAAATGACGATGGCATTATGCAGTGCAAAATCCAATAAGTTTCCCAACCACTTGTTTTTAGGTCTTGTGGCTCAAGGGCTTGGAGTGGCTGAATTTTACCCTGACAAATCAGAGGTAAAAAAAATTATAATTAATGCCGACAACTATGCAAATATTCAAGACACGATTCAATTCATTTTTGGTGACCCTAACGGCGATTTGTGGCTCGTCACCTATCAAAAAGTATACCAAGTTCGTTTCAACAGCGATTCTGTGGAAGAATTTGAGATCATTCAACATGATTTTAAAGGCTTGGAGATTGATTCCACTCAGTTTTATTTATTTGAAGGCAAACCGGTTATTGGAACCGCCCAAGGCCTAAAAAAAATCCTATTCGACCTTGAAAATAGAAACAGAGTAATATTTGAAGAAGCAGGGACAATAAATAAACTGAAAATCGAGCACTACAAAGAAATTAGAGGTTTTAAAGGCCATACAGATGGCATTTACGTGGTAGTGACGGATTCCGGCTTCGGTATATTGCGAAGAAAAGACCAAAGTCATTATGAATATGATGGTTATTCACTCAAAAAAATAAAGGGCTTGGCCCACCGAGCATATGTAGAAGATAATGCAGTTGTCTGGATAGGCACCAATCAGGGATTGTATCGATATGATCCCACCGTAAAGAAGAACTATATCACCGAATACCAAACGCTTATCCGTGAAGTGAGATTGGGGGAAGACCAGGTTATTTTTGGAGGCACATTTATCGATCCCAAAAGTAAAAACAACCGATTTTATCAGAAAAAGGCTTTTGAGCAGCCCGCAGAACAGGTCCACAAGATTCCTTATGTGAAAAACAACATCTCCTTTGGTTTTTCAGCCACTTTTTATGAACAATCTTCAGAAAATCGATACAGTTATCGTTTGGTAGGATTTGATGAAAGCTTTAGCAATTGGACCGATCAAAGCCAAAAAGAATACACTAACTTACCGGAAGGCGATTATGAATTTGAGGTCAGGGCTAAAAACATTTTTGAAAACCAAAGCAAACCTGCCAGGTATAGGTTTTCAATATTGTCACCCTGGTATCGAACCACGCTGGCTTATATCGGCTATGTGGGATTGTTTTTTGGTTTGATGTACGTAATCATACGAATTAACCAGCGTAGGCTTATTGCAGCCAAGAAAAAACTAGAAGCTATTGTCGCCCAACGAACTGAACAGGTAAGAAAACAACGGGATCAATTAGAGCTACAAAACATAGAGATAAATAAATCCTATCAAAAATTGAAACAAACCCAAAACCAGCTTTTAGATGCTTCTTGGCGTGCCGGTATGGCCGATGTGGCCTCCAACTTTTTGCATAATGTGGGCAATGCCCTAAACAGTGTCTTTGTATCTAAAAGTCTGATCATTGACAGAATGAAGCGTTCGAAGATCGGTAACCTGGAAAAAGCCATGCTGGTTGTCAAAAATCCGACCGATATGGAGCCAAAATCAGATAAAGGTAAAAAATTAGTCGGCTATCTATCTATGCTGTCTGAACAATTGCATAAAGATCACGCAATCAATCTTGAAGAGATTCAAAAGTTAGACAAAAGCTTGGTTAAAGTAAGTTCTATAGTGACCGCCCAACAAAAGTATACCGAAGCCACTGGACTGAAAGAAGAGTTTACCTGTGATGAGTTGGTTCTGATGGCAACAGAAATGAGTAGTCTGTCCAAAGATGATAAAATCGAGATTGTTTATGATTTTCAATACAAACAAACCCTGAGTGTTGAACGACACAAAGTTGTTCAAATAATCATCAATTTGTTACATAAGGCTAAAAAATCCCTCAAGCAAACAAATAGGGCAGACAGCCGCATTCAGATAACCTCGAAATCTATAGAAGACGAGCGTGTACAAATCGAAGTATCAGACAACGGTATAGGTATGGACGCAGACGCCCTGTCAGCTATCTTTACTTTTGAGGTAGCTGATGGACAACCAGGTCAAGACCTCGATCTGCATGCCTCTGCCAATGCGGCCAAATCAATAGGGGGTAACCTGTCTGCTATAAGTGCAGGACCAAATAGAGGTAGCACCTTCATTTTGGAGCTACCCATAAAATAGTTTGTAAAAATGGATGTTTCAATAAATGTCATATTATCAGGTCGTGTTGGCTACCTTTCACATCCGTTGAGAATCACTCAATTTTTCAGGTTAGGGTCCATTGAATTTTTATATGATTTATGCTCGCGGGGTCAAATTATTAAAACAGCGAAAAGTGTCAACATTTCCGATAATTACCCTCGAAATCGGCAAAATATCTCATCTCAACTCGACCTTGCCAGTGTATGGCCTCGCTGATATCGTCTGATAAGTTATTGTAATCATACGTGAAATGGTTGAGGTGATATAACATGAAAACAACTGAGATGATGTCGATTATCGGCTGGCATGTTAATGAAAAGACACTTAAACGGAATGAATACCTGGCGGCCGGGAATGAAATATAGCGATCTAAATCATCCAAGTATCGATGGACAACTACATGATAACTTTAAATGCGGGTAAATGTATGATTGATACCTGTTCCCAATATACACACAATAGGAACAGATAAGCTGTGGAGAAAGAAATGGCAAAAAATCGTTTAAATATCAGCCTAGACCAAGATCTGATAGAGTTCGTCAGGCTTTTTGCCGCAGAGAACCGAACTACGATGGCAGAAATTATAACTCAGTACTTACTTAATCTGAAACGACGAGCACAGGACGAAACCGTAACGGAAATTTTTGCTCATCCTGCTTTTTACAAGGCAATGGAAGACGTTCAGATCAGACTGCGGAAAGGTGATGTCGATTGGCGCACTTTTGATGAAGTCTTCTCAGATTAATGGAAACACTTTTCGAAAAAGCCTTTGTAAAGGCGCTACTTAAGCACTCAGGAATCAAAAAGCAGGTTGAAAATAAGGTTCGGATGATTATGGAGCACCCATTATCTCTGGGTGAACTTCTCAAGGGAAAGTTCAGAGGTTTCTATTCATACCCAGTTAAAAAGAGCTTCATTATAATATATCTTTACTGCCGTGCTTGCCGAAAGAAAGGCGACAATGCTTTTGTGGCCTGCTCGGATTGTGATGAACGCAATGATGAGACTATAAAGTTTGTACTTCTCGGACCTCACGATGAGGCTTACGGGTTTTAATGATGAAGTGAGTCCAACAAGAATCAGGTATATTTGAAATATACAAAGAAAAATCGGAAGCATAGTTATCAAGCAATTACAACCTGGGGTCCCAAGTTTAATTCGATGTTATAGACGTTCTCATATGATAGAGGATTGTATTAAAAACACATTCTTAACTTTTTATAGGTTCGATCAAAAAAAATTCGTAAGCCGAGAGTGGTTTGTTAAACCGTAGCTTTGGAAAGCCAAAAAAATCTTGTGCTAACCGAAGCACAGTTTGATTTACAGAAAGCCTCGAAGGTATCCCCTTCAAGGTTTTCGTCTTTTTAACCAAGAGTTAATAGGCCTTACGTCCCTCGCCGAGACTCCTGGCCACATCCACCATCAAAGCAGAGAGCAACCTGAGATCACTTGCCAGGACGATTGACCACAAATACATAAATACAACTAAACTTGATCGTGTAATTGACAAAAAAATCGCAGGTCTAAATACCCTTCGCCTGTTTTCTCAAGAAAGTACGCCAAGTTTGATCATCAATATTCCTCGGTTTTGGTTTTTGTTTTGTCATGTATTTACCAATCGTTGTTGGCAAATACTCAGTCCCGAACTTGACTTCCAGTCCCAATGCAATCCGATCTTCTCTGTAGTCTGGATAATCAGATGAGTTTCTGCTCATGAATGTCGGTGTTCTTTTAGAATTTTAGGCCGTTCATGTTTTGATTTTTTTTCCAAAAATCTAGAAACCTTCTCTTCCTCCAACGGATTACAGTCTCCGGCTTCACAATTACTAGTTCGGATGCCCAGTCTGAACAGAATTTTGAAAGCAAGGACCAGAAGAACCTATCTCGGTTTTTCAATTTCGGCTTTTTTACTTATCTTCTGTAGACATTCAATTGATGACGAAGTGCTGCCATCCTTAAATAACAGGATCTGGTTGAAATTGATCTGGAAAATGACGTAAATGACTAAAAAAACGAAGATCGCTACTATAAATTTCATAGTTCTCATCATGAGTTAATCTCCATTGCCTACGACCACCACGCCAGTTCTCGACCCAACTGAGATCGAGGGTTGCATTATTTCTTTGGATCTGACATAGTAAATACCGACGGTCGGTATGTTCGGAGGTCGAAATATGACTCAAAACGAACCCAAAAAGAAGCGTATCGAACAAATCCTCACAGCAGCCGCTTCCGAGTTCCTAGACAAAGGATACGAAGGGGCTTCGGTGGATTCGATTGCCCGACGCGCCGGCCTGACCAAAGGTGGTGTCTATCACCATTTCAGTAATAAGGACGCAATATTACATGCTGCAAACGACCTGTTTCAGCAGCCGATTGAACAACTCGCCGAGAAATGCCGGGCCATGCCCTCGGCCATGGCGGGTCTGCGGCGTTTCATCCGCGGTTACCTGATCCATTGGGCGAGCCATGCCCATGAGATCGCGTTTGTTTTCCTCTCGCTGTCCAAGGTGCTGCTGGTTGAGGAGTCCTGGTCGATTATACGCAGGTATTACGAGCAGGGCATCGAGGACTATCGACAACAGCTCAATCGCGCCGTGGCTCAGGGCGAGCTTGCAGAGCACGATACTGAGGCAAAGGCGCTGACTTTGATGGCCGCGCTCGACGGAGTTACTCCACTGCTGGTGACCATGGGTCGGTCCTTGGATGTGGCTGCCATAGCCGAACAGTTCGAGACCGCGCTGCTCGGCGAGCTGCGAGTCGAGATGGCTCAGCAAGACGAGGTATGATCATGGCTGCACCGACGCTTCAAATCCGATACACCAGCGGCACGGGCAACACCTATCGTGTCACACGCTGGATTGCCGAGCATGCGAAGTCTCTTGGTTGTACAGTGCAGGCGCTGCCAATCGAAGCACAAGGTGCAGCTGAAGTTCTGCGCGCCAAGGTCGAAGATGCGAAGGGTATCGTAGTCGAGCGCGAAGACGGCTCAGAGGCGTCCAGCAACGACAAGCAACCTACAGTGATCCTGGCCACGCCGACCCATGGCTTCACCACGCCTTGGCACATGCTGCGGTTTGCTCTGTCCATGCCCCGGGGCCAGGGAGCCGCCACCTACTGCCTGGCCACCCGCGCCGGGTTTCGCATCGGCTCTTCTTACATCACCGATGGCATCGCCGGTACTTGCGCCTTTCTTCTCGCCCTGGTGTTGACAATCAAAGGCTATCACGTGCGCGGCACCGTGCATGTCAACATGCCCTCCAACTGGTATTCACTGCACCCGATCCAGGGTGAGAAGACCGTGCGCATGCTGCTTGAGCAGGGCATCGTCCAGACCCGAGCTTTCACCGAGCAGGTGGTGATTCGCCAGCCAGTATGGCTGACCAAGAACAATGGCATCGAAGCGATCTGGGGATTGGTGCTGATACCGATCTCGGCACTCTATCTTGTCTTTGGTCGCATCGTCCTGGCCAAGCTGTTTTTTGCCAACAGTCGCTGTGATGGCTGCGGTCTTTGCGCCAAGGTCTGCCCAACCCGCTCGATCGCGATACAGGGTAAAAATAATCCGCGCCCCTATTGGCGGTACAGTTGCGAAAGCTGCATGCGCTGTGCAGCCTTTTGCCCAAAACGGGCGGTCGAGGCGAGCCACTCCTGGATGGCGCTGCTGTGGTGGATCAGTTCGGTACCGGCCTGGGCGTACCTGCTTATCTGGATGTCCGAATACCTGCCCTGGTTGCGGGGACTGGAGCAGTCCTGGCTCAGCCTGCCGCTGAAGCTGATCTACACAGCGCTAGTTTTTATCGTGCCGTACTATGCGTTTGTTCTCCTGTTGCGCGTACGGGTGATCAACTGGCTGTTCACCCATACGACGCTGACGCACTACTGGGGGCGGTATAAGGAGCCCGCGGTCAAGCTGGCAGAACTCAGGACTGTCGATAGCCAAAATTCAATCCGGTGAACAATTCAGCATAAAAAAGGGCCAAATCAATCAATATTCAAGATTCGTGTGCAAGATTTTTATAGGTAGAGATTTCAAATAAACGATCAAACAAGAAGCAGGCGTACTTATACAAAACTTAAAACTCTTGAAACCGTTTCCAATTATCCTAATTCAGGCCGCTTCACGCCATTCATATTGATGATGAAGTCCGCCCACCCTGGGCAATGAAACTACTCTAGCTGATGGCGATGGCTGCAAATTTACCGACCGTTCATCCAAAGCATCTTTCTGCCGCGTCATTTCGCCAAGGTTTGCCTCTCCCCGTTTTGATTGGTTTTACTTCCCTAGATTTCAGTCTATCAGGAACTACATTCCCATATTTTTTGTCTCGGTCCATAATCAAGTATCTTGGAGCAGACTCGAATGGAAATGCATCTTTGAGCTGCTGCACAATCCATTCGGCGTTTGGATGAGATGTTTTATTGATTTGTTGCCAAACGAGTCGATCTCGGCAGCTTTACTACAAAACTTTGTGGTCAGTCTTCGGCTCGATGCCGTGCGCTTGGTAAGAGTTTGATGTTCTCGCTCGACCGTTGGAGTTTTCTGATGCTCGAAGAGCCAGTACACGCTGACAAGCGCTGCTTGCAGTAGTGCCAATACGAGAACCCAACGCGCCGTTCGGCTCACCCGGGTTGTTTCTGCCGGGGAGGCGTCACATCACTCTTTGCTGCAGCAGAGACGTCGTTTTCGTAACGGTCCGGTAGTCGCGCTCCGAAGACCGCGTAGAGGACCGGAAGGACGAGCAGCGTTGCAACCGTTGATGTGATCATGCCTCCGACCACTACGGTCGCCAACGGCCGCTGCACTTCAGCTCCAACGCCGGTGTTGAACGCCATGGGGATGAAGCCGAGTGCGGCCACCATAGCCGTCATGAGCACGGGTCGCAGGCGCGTCTCGGCGGCCTCCCGAATTGCATCAAACGGGGCACGCCCCCGTTCGAGCAACTGCATGACGTAGGAGACCAGCACCATGTCGCCAAGAACTGCCACACCCGAGAGCGCGATGAATCCAACTCCCGCAGAAATCGAGAACGGCATGTCGCGGATCCACAGCGCGACGATGCCTCCGACCGCACCAAACGGGACACCCGTGAATACACGCAGTGCATCTGCCACCCGCCCGTAGGTCAGATAGAGCAGCGAGAAGATCAGCAGCAGTGCGATGGGAACGACGAACAAAAGGCGGGTTTGCGCTCGTTCGAGGTTCTCGAACTGACCCCCGAGCGTAGTGTAATAGCCCTCTGGCAGGTTGATGCCATCGAGGGCCCGCCGAACGTCTGCGACGAAGGAACCTACATCACGGCCCCGCACGTTGGCCTGGATGACCACACGCCGCTTCGTCCATTCGCGTTGTATCGTCGAAGGACCCTCGGCCACCTGGATATCGGCTACCGCCGACAGAGGTACCTGTGTGCCGCCTTCGGTGTGGATCAGTACTTGGCTGATTCGCTCTGCGGAGCTTCGTGCGTCGTCACCAATGCGCAGCACCAGGTTAAATCGCCGCTGACCATCGATAACCTGGCCCACCTTTCTGGTTCCGAGGGACTCGATAACCGCCAAGATCTCCCCCACCAAAATCCCGTAGCGCCCAGCGGCTTGCCGATTGACATTGATGATCAGCATGGCTTGCCCCGTAAGTTGCTCGACCGTGACATCGGCCGCACCGGGGACTTTTTCGACGACGCGCCTGATCTCGTCGGCCTTTTCGCGAAGCCGTTCGAAGTCGTCACCAAAAAGTTTGATGCCGACGTCCGACCGGATACCTGCGATCATCTCGTTGACGCGCATCTCGATGGGCTGGGTGAAAACGCTGCGCATGCCAGGCATACCCTCGAGAGTTACGCTCATCGACTTGACAAGCTCGTCCTGCGTGTTGGCGGCGCGCCACTCGTCCTGCGGCTTGAGTGTGATGAAGACGTCGGACACCTCGATGCCCATCGGGTCCGTCGCAACCTCGGCGGTACCCGTTCGAGTCCAGATATGGTCGATCTCGTTCGGATAGCGTTCGAGCAGCAGGTGCTCGATCTGGGTTCCATAGCGCACGGACTCCTCCAGAGAGACGCCTGCGATACGCACGGTGTTGATGACGATAGCCTGCTCACGAAGCCTCGGCACGAACTCCGAGCCCAGCCGAGTCGCCAAGAAACCAGCGTTTAGTACTACAAAAGCTGCGAATACGAGCACAGCCTTGTGGTGGTTCAAGGCCCAGGCGAGCAGCGGTCGATATCGATTTTTAAGCCACCTGACGATGCGGTTGTCGCCATGGCCCTTGCCCTTTTTGAGCGAGTAGCTGGCCAACACAGGCATCAGCGTCATTGACAGAATCATCGATCCGGCCAGGGCAAAGATGACCGTCAAAGCCATTGGCTGGAAGAGCTTTCCCTCGACACCTTCGAGCGCCAGGATCGGCAGGTATACAATGGCGATGATCAGCTCGCCGAAGAGAGTCGGCTTGCGTACTTCAACGGCGGCATCGCGGACAATCTCGTACACGCTTCGGCCAGATGTGTCGTCGCTCAGGCGACGCGTCGCGTTCTCCACCATGATGACCGAGCTGTCGATGACGAGGCCGAAGTCGATGGCACCGAGGCTCATCAAGCTGCCGGCAATGCCGAAGCGTAACATTGCGTTGAAGGCAAAGAGCATCGACAGCGGAATGGCGAGCGCCACGATGAGCCCTGCGCGGAAGTTGCCGAGAAACATGAACAGCACGGCAATGACAAGAAGAGCGCCCTCGAGCAGGTTGGTGCGCACGGTTGCGAGCACCTTGCTGACCAGATCAGTGCGACTGTAAACCTCGGTCAGTTCGGCGCCCTCGGGCAGACTTCTCTTGGCTTGCTCGAGACGCGCTTCGAGTTTCTGTGTGAGTTCGCGGCTATTCTCGCCCGTGAGCATGAAGCCCAGACCGAGCACCGCCTCACCATGGCCCTGATACGTCACTGCGCCTCGCCGAATCTCGTGGTCCTCGCGGACCTCGGCTACATCATGCAGGTGGATGGGTGTGCCATCGACGGTGGCGAGCACCATGGCTTCGAGATCCGAGGTGCCTGACACGAGCCCCTGGCCTTGGATGAGCTGGGCTTCACCCGCCTGGTCCAAGACCCCACCGCCTACATTGCGGTTTCCGCTCTGCAAGACGCGCGCCACGTCATCGAGGGTCAGGTCATGCTTGATGAGGCGCTGCGGATCGACGATGACGTGAAACTGCTTTTCGTGGCCGCCCCATGTGTTGATCTCGGCGACGCCCGGGACCTGAACCATCTGCGGACGGATGACCCAGTGGTGCAGTGTATGTAGCTCTCGCACGGAGAGCGTCTCGCTGTGCAGCACATACTGGAAGACCTCGCCGAGGCCTGTGGCGACTGGACCGAGCGCCGGTCGACCGACGCCTTCTGGAAGCTCCGTGGTGGCCAACCGTTCGCTGACGACCTGCCGGGCCAGGTAGATGTCTGTGTTATCGTTGAAGATTGCAGTCACCTGCGAGAAACCAAACTTGGAGATCGACCGCACCTCCGTGAGCCCGGGCAGCCCCGAGATGGCTTGCTCTACCGGGAAAGTTATCTGCCTTTCCACCTCTAGCGGTGACAATGCCGGTGCTGTGGTGTTGACTTGAACCTGGACCGGCGTAGTGTCAGGAAAAGCATCAAAGGGCAGGCGCGCCAGGCTCAAGAGGCCGATGAGCGCGAGCACCGCCGTGGCGAGTATGACAATAGGGCGGTAGCGCAGGCAAAGATCTATGAGGCGAGTCAGCATCAATCACCTCCCGGTGGCTCGATCTCGCAGCAGCCTGCGCCAATGCTACCCGGCATGATCTCGGTGCGCAACAATACCGCGCCCGTCGTGACCACCGCATCGCCGTGCTGAACGCGGCCCTCGACCTGAACACTTGGGCCGTCGCCAAAGCGTCGAACCACCCGTGGTTCGTAAGCACCCTGGCCAGAACGTACGAAGACCACTTCATGCTTTCCGACACGCTGAACCGCTGATCTCGGAACGGACACTGCTGTTCGCTGTGCGCCGGTCTCGATGCGAGCGCGAGCGAACTGATTGGCACGGAGACGTCCACGCTCATTCGGCACCTCGGCGCGGGCGGTCACGGTGCGCGTCCGAGGATCCACCTCGGCGGCAATCCACGTCAGCTCACCAGTGATGGGGGCGTCGTCGCTCCCGTCGATACTGACGACAACCCTCTGGCCCAGCGCAACTCGCGATGCGTGCACCTCGGGGACATCGCACATCACCCACATCACCAACGTGTCGGCGATGGTTGCAAGGGACGCGCTCTCGGTCGCGAAAAGACCTACAACGGCAGGGCGACGCACCACGGTACCTGCGATAGGAGCAGAAAGCGTGTAGCGACCCGACGGTGTTGACTGATCGGCACCCGCCATGCGCAAAGTGGCCTCGGCGGTACGAGCCTCGGCCTGAGCGCTCGCCAGCTCTTGCTTGGCGACTTCAACCTGACGCGTGGAGGCAATGTCGTCTGCCCGAAGCGCACGCTGGCGCGCGAGGTTGGCTTGTGCGGTGCGCACTCGCTCGCGAGCGGTGTGCAGCGCGCCCTGGATCTGGCCGACTTGCATGCTTTCCAGATCAAAGAGCTGCGCACCGCGGTCCACCGTGGCGCCCAGCTCCG
This sequence comes from Myxococcota bacterium, assembly GCA_041560255.1. Classification (GTDB taxonomy): domain Bacteria; phylum Myxococcota; class B64-G9; order B64-G9; family B64-G9; genus JBFFBT01. The sequence continues at coordinate 16,393 of JBFFBT010000080.1, forward strand.
TGCGAACGCGGCGTACGATACCGGGCACAATGGCTCGGATGTCGGCGACCCTATCTGCATCGAAAGCGATGCGCGCGGCGCATTCCACCGCAGCTGCTACCTGCGAGCGCTCGGCGGCAACCGTCTGAATGCCCGTGGAGCGCTCGATATCGACCGAGTGTAAGCGGACTACGCGAGCCTCGATGACCGCCTGCTCCGCGCCGGCCGGAGGTTCTTGTGGGTTGCATACTGGGCACACGGACTCGGGGAAGTCGTGCTGCTCGCAGAAGTCTTTCGCCGCGCGGTACTTTGCAACGAGCGAGGGATTGCACTTGGTGCATTTTGATTCGGGCAGCCCGTGTCCCCTGCACCAGTCGGCTACTACAGCAGACGCTGTGCCCACGTCCGGGATGCTCGCGTCCGGGTTGCAGATCGGGCAGAACGACTTGGGAAAGCCGTGTTCTGCACACCAGTCACCTTTGGACTTGAACACGGCGGCGAGTGCGAGGTTGCACTTGGTGCACAGCGCCAGAGGAAGGCTGTGCTCGCAACGTCCATCCGTCTGTACAGAAGGAGTGTTGGCCCCAACCGGCGGTGCTTGATTGCTGTCGCCTTTGTCCTTGCACGCCGTCAGAGGCAGCACGACGAGCAGGCCGAAGATGATCTCTCGCAAGGATCTCATGGACTCGTCTCCCCGGTTCGACGCGGCCGTTCGATCTTCAGATCTGGGTTACAGATCAGGCACTGCGACTCTGGAAGGCCGTGCTCTTCGCACCAGTCGCCGGTCGCCTTAAAGGCTGCGATGAGCGACGAGTTGCAACGGGTACATAGCGATTCGGGCACTTGATGCTCGCCACACCAGTCTGCGTACGAGCCGGGGCGAACACTCTGGACCGCGTGCATAGTTCCTGGGTTTACTGAAGCAACGGATGCGGCGGGTGTCGCCGGCCGCTCAACCTGCTGGGATGCGTTGTTCTTCTTCTCACAGGCAGCCGGCGTGAACCCAATGACGATAACGGATAGGATACTGGATATAAAAAAATGACGCATAATGATTTTCCTTTCGTGGTCGTCTGGCGACCGAATATTTGTTGAAGATTTCATCGGAGCGCTCCCATGCTCGCCGCTTGCTCGACTCGAGCGATTGCCGCCCCGAGGAGCAGGTCAGCATAGTGGAGCTTCGCTTGCACGAGCTCGCGCCGAACCGCGAGCACCTCTCCCAGCCAAACGGCACCCGCTTCGTAGCTCGCGGTCACAAGTCGCTCGGAGCGTTCGAGGGTTTCGAGTCCCTCCTGCTCGAAGCGGCGTGCGGCGGCGCTTAGCCGTTCGGCGGTGGTGTGCGCCGTGTTGGCCTCGACGGCGGCCATTTTTCGCGTGGCGTCGTACTCCGCTCGTAAACGATCGCCACGCGCCTGGGCCCTAGCGGTCTTGCTCTGGCCGTGGTCGAACACCGGCAACGCAATCGTGAGCGTGCCCTGCACGATGTAATCGGACTCTTCGCGAGAATATCCAGCTCCTAAAGCGAGGTCGGGAACACGGCTGGCGCGCCCGAGCGATGCCTGGGCCTCGGCCTGCTGAATGTCTGCCTGGAGCGCACGAAGGTCGGGTCGCTCACCGAATTTAAATGGTGTTGGTTCGACGAGCTCGAACTGGCGCAGATCCCCCTGACATACCAGGTCACTCGAAGCCGGAATACCGAGCAGCACCTTGAGGCGTCCCTCGGCTTGAGCTTGAAAGACTCTCGCCTGATCGGCAGCCGTCCGCGACCGCACCACGGCAAGTGTCGAGACGGACCGCTCCAATCCGCCGACGTCGCCGACCTGGTGACGTCGGGTTGCCACACGCGCAATAACCTCGGCGATGCGAAGGTTTTCCTTTGCAAGCACAACGCGTCGATCCCAATACAGGGCAGAGATGAAAGCGACGCTAACGTCTCGAAGGAGCAGACGCTGAGCGTCTTCGCTCCGGGCAGCTTTGGCAACAGCGCCAGCTTGCGCTGCCGCAACTCGGTCATTGCGCTGGCCGCCAACCTCAAGCCATTGCTGTGCCGACACAGACCAGTCGACGGTTGTGCCATCCGTCTCAAAGCGCGGACCGGCAGAGCCGGACAATTGCGGGTTAAATCGCCAGACCGAAGCTGCCCCGACCTGGCTCTCAGCCTCCTGCGCCCGGGCCCTAGCGACGGCAAGCGCTGGTGCTTGTTTTCGGGCGAGCATGAGGGCCTGCTCGTGTGTAAGTTTAACAATCGGCTGGAACTGCTCCTGCGTGCCTGCAGACCACGTCCACAGCGACGACGCGCCGAGCAGAAGACCGATCAGCCTTCTTCGAAACATCGCAAACCTCCCTTTAATGCAAGGACGCACCTTCCCCGATAGAGAAGCGCGGGCTTGCCGGTTTATTCTAGTGGTTCGAGGTTCAGGTCAGAAAACGCGGAGGTCGAAAGACGCCTTTCGAAAAGCCATTGACCGGCTCATCACCTGGCGCGAAAGGACTTGAGGACGAACATGACGCAAGTCCAGTGGTTGTCAGCAACGGAAGCACAGCTACAGCGACACCCAGACAGCAGGTGCATTTTGGGCAGTCATCGGGGCATTGTTCTTGACAGGGATCGTCATGCTCGTGGCTGGATTTGGTTTCTTCGCAGGGATCCGCTTCGGCGTGCCCTTGGTGCACGTCAGCGTGATCCTCGTGGTGCCCTTGCTTACAGGGGCACGAGCTTCCACAGACCTTGGATGTCATTGAGGACGCGACCGCACTGCCGAGCCCGAGTGGACCGAAAAACACAGACACCAATAGCAGCCAATGAGCTGGCATCCACAAGAAGGTAGTTATTTCGCAAGTTCCTTTCATCTAAACCATTAATATAGCACCGAATCCCGCGAGTGCAATCACAAAACCAGAAATACTCTGACAGCCACGAGTCTACACGAGCTCCCGGATCAGCTTATCGTCCCGAACGATTGCCTCAGACTCGCTGTTCTACCGGCCAATGTCGTGGTTCGATCTCAATCGGTGTTTTTCGAATATGATTCGATTCAGATGGAGGACATCATTCTCAGCGGCGGATGTAAACCGTGTTGACTAATTTTTTCATCCAAAGTTGAGTTAGTTGTTTGAAATCTAATTAGAATCAAATTTCATCCCAATAGAAATACACGCTTAGAGTGCCAAACTACTAGTTGGTTCTGGATATTTGGGTGGTACCTAAACCTAATCTAGGGCATATCTGTTTGTCCGATTATGAAATGAGATTTGACATGAAAGACGCTATCACTGCATAATCATACTATCCACTTTTTTTTGGGAAAGATTAGTATAATAACCCGATCTACTCAGCCATCTTGATTGAAAGCTGATATGATACTCCAAAGATCTATGAACTTGAAAAATTTTTTGGCAATAGGTATTCCGTTGATTTGGAATTTGGCCATCATACCCAAAGCCAGCGCCCTCGATCCAAGCAAACAACTACATCAGTACATCCATCAAAATTGGACCGTCAAGGATGGCTTGCCATTGGATGCCATCGGTGAAGTGGTTCAAACTGCAGACGGTTACATCTGGCTGGGCACTTACCTTGGATTGGTGCGTTTTGATGGGGCTAAATTCGAACCCTTTCTCTCAAAAGATTTTCCAGAATTTAATTCAACAATTATCGGCATAGGGACAAGCGAGTGGGATTGGGCAAATAGCGTTATTCCGCACGAGTTGGCTCATCTTGCTGTTGACTCGTTTCTGTTTAATTGCCGTGGTGTTTTCC
>JBFFBT010000081.1:0-20100 GCA_041560255.1 Myxococcota bacterium
ACCAAGCACGTTGTGTCCGTGAAACCAGTTGAGGATCGCGTCGTTGAGACCCGCCAACGAACCCAAGGGGGGGCTCCAAATGACATTTCCGACCATCCATACCACCGCGGTCCAGCACACGCCTCCCCCTATGTACCAGGCCGAGACATACAAAAGCTTTTCTTTACGCCGCGCAATGGTGCCGAATATGCATAATCCGAGCATCGCGTACAAAACCAAGACCGCGATATCGAGAGGCCATATCAACTCGGCATACTCTCGGCCTTGGGTCAGCCCGTGCACCAGCGTGCCCAGAATGGCCACATTGAGAAAATTCCATGCCACGGCGGAAGCCGTCGCCAACCAAGGTGCAAACAACTCGGTTCTACAAACCGTCGGGACGATATACAAAGCCGCCCCCAGCAATCCGGGCAACACGAGACCGAAGACCACCAGGTTGACATGAGCAGGCCGCAACCGGCTGAACAACAGTTGGGGGATATTGCCCAAAAACTCGGGCACCGCCAACTGTATACCCATGATGAGTCCGACCAAAACCGCCACCACCATCCAGACGGCCGCCGTGAAAAAAAACACCCGGCATGCCCGCATTCCAGCCGGAGCAATCAATGGGTCGACTGCGCCCGACTCAACAATATTCGTGCTTGGTTCCATGTTTTTCCCACTCGCGCGATTCATTATTGATGGCAGCCAACACACTCTCGGCTGGCGTTGCGTCGATCGTGGCAGTCCAGACAAAAACCCATGGTAAAAGTGTGTACGGACAGACGATCCCGGCTCTCCACGTCACGGTGACACGTATTGCATGCAATATTTTTACCAATGTGTCTAAAATGCGGAAAATACACATGATCAGGATTGTAATATACACGCACCCACGGAATCGGCTCTTGCCTCTCTGCATAGCCTCTCAATTTACGGATTTCCGGATGGCCGGGAATAATGTAGCTGTGACAGCCCAAGCATTTTTGCACCGTGGGGATACCTGCATGGATCGAACGAGCGGGGTACGAATGACAATAATAACAGTCTATCTGCTTATCGTCGAAATGCAACCTATGACTGAAAGCGATGGGTTGCTCGGGCCCCAACACGACGGATGGGTGAAACCAGCGGTAATACGCCAACCCTCCCGCCGAGATCAACACCAACAGCACCAATGCAACGGCTCCCAAGGAGTTACCCGGGTTTCCATTCTGCGAGCCGTCATCGGGCGTCTTGGCCGAATCGGTGTTCATGTCACCGTCTCTCCTCAGCGTCCTTCAAGCTGTCTGCAAGATAGGGATCGCTGATCGGCAGCATGGGCACTTGTTTCATGATCCATACATACAACAAAGCTCCGGCAGACAAAAGACCCAGCGTGGCGCCCAGGGTAACACCCAAGGGCAAAAGCATTTCCTCCAGGGATGCTCCCGGTTGGAGCTTCAATATCGGGGGACCGGTAGTCAAGAAACGTTCCATCAGCATGGCGGCAATCACCACAATCGAGATCATAGTGACTCGACCGGCAACCCATTTGACCGCCCGAAACATCAGTGCAATAAAAGGAATGCCGAAAAATCCCACCAAAACGGTCCAGGCCAACAAGTACCACGGCAGCTGCGGATCGCAGGTCCGCAACAATAGATATTCGGTTTCTTCCGGCAGGTTGCCGTAATAAATGGTAAGAAACTGACTCCAGAAAAAATCACCCATGAGAAAACAGAAAGCAAACAGCAAAGTTCCCATCAATCCGAAATGTTTGGGCGAAAAAAACCGGTCGGGTCCGATGCGCCCGCGCAGTACGCAGGCCAAAACCAGTCCTACAGCCAAACCCATATATAAGTTGCCGGTCATGAAATATGCGCCGAAGAGAGTCGAATACCAATGCTTGTCCAACGCCATGACCAAATCAAAACCGACCATAGAGTATACCCATACATATGCGAGGCACAACACAGGCGACAAACGGGCCCGCATACGAACCGATTTCTCCACCTCGACATCCGATCCTTTCCAATTTTGGATCAATCGTTCGGCCAACCACCCTTGGAAACCGGCGCCTCGTTCTCTGGCAAGGCCGACATCCGGTCTAAAACAATAATACAAATATACTCCGCTCAAAATAAACACACCCAGCAATCCTACAAAATTTCTTACCGCCCAGAAAGGAATCGACAACCAAACCGCCTTGGCTCCCTCGAGATGATCAGAGGCAAACGGCGCCCACCAGGGAGACAGGACAAAAAGCACCAACAATCCAACCAGTGATACCGGTACAAATGCAATACATAACTCCAAGATCCTTCGATAACTCCTGGCCCAGCGGGCGTGGGTCATTTCGAACACAGCCGACCAGACAACCCCCGCCTGCCCCAAGCCTCCGGTTACCAAACTGGCCACCAACAAAGCCTCGACACTCCAGGTAGACTTACGAATCAAGATCCCCCCGGCAAGCAACCCCACACCCACAAGCGTCAAAAAAACCAATCCTAATCTCAAGCCCAACGATATGCGCCTGGGAGTCTTTTCCAGAATATCCTGCACGATTTCCTTGGTCATCGGGATGGAGTTTCCTCCTGCGGCACCAACCAGCACGATTGGGCTTTCTTTTTTTCGAGCAACATCTTGATCTGGGCCTGTTGTTGTTGTGATGTTTTGACATAGATCCCAAAACAATCATTGGAAAATCGCGGATGATATCCGGCCGACAGCTTCCCGGGCAATCCGGCAAAGTAAAAAACAGCCAAGAAGGTAGCCACAGCCGCAAACAGGATGGTCAACTCAAAACCCGGAACCATGAATGCCGGTATGGACACAATCGGCTTTCCTCCCACCACCATGTTCCAGATCAAAACGCTCAGCGCGGTCAACAAACCGGCTCCAATCAGTCCGGCCAACGCCCCGACAAGGGTCGAGATACGCACTGGGGATTTTTTTTCACCCATAAAAGCCTGGAGATCTTCGTGCAACACCGGGGAAAAGATCTCGAACTGATCAAATCCCTCCGCACGGATCGTGTATATGGCTTCAATGAAACTATCCAAGTGGGCAAACGATCCAACCACTCCGCATTCTTCAATCCGTCTCTTCAAGAGATGATCTCCTTCGAGTCGACTTGGGCAATCTCCCGACTCGTTTGAGGCTCGTTCGACTCCATGCGTGGGGCCGTAAGAGTCTCTTTGATCTCGGTGGCGGCTATCGAAGGCAGGTGTTTGACAAACAAAAGCACCAACAAGAAAAACAATCCGAATGAGCCTATCAAAATGGTGGCTTCCACCCAGCTCATACGATAACTTCCCCAGGCAAAAGGAAGAAAATCCCGGGATAATGTGCTTACGATGATGTTGTATCGCTCAAACCACATTCCTACATTGATCAAGATCGATATCACAAACATGATCCTGAGATCCTGCCTGCACTTTTGGATAAAAAACAATAGCGGCATGACGGCATTGCAAACCACCATGATCCAAAACACATAGGCGTACTCACCGGTGGGACGGTATGAAAAAATGTATTGCTCATAGGAGTTGCCCGAATACCAGGCAATAAAATACTCCACCACATATGCATACCCCACGATCAGGGACACCAAGATGGTCATCTTGGCCATGGATCCGAGATGCCAGGCCGTGATGATGTGTTCCAGGCGCATGATTTTACGCATGGGTATGAGAATGGTCATCACCATGGCAAGCCCGGATAAAATGGCTCCCGCCACGAAATATGGGGCAAAGATGGTGGTATGCCAACCCGGCAATATGGACATGGCAAAATCCCACGAGACAACCGAGTGCACCGAGATAACCAGGGGCGTGGCCAAAGCGGCAAAGAGCAGGTACCCCGCGCTGTAATGCTTCCATTGACGAGCGGTCCCTTGCCAACCCATAGCCAACACCGTCATGATCTTCTTTTTCATACCCCGCGAGTTGTCGCGCAAGATGGCGAAATCGGGGATCAATCCAATCAGGAAAAACATCAAGCTTACGGTCAAATAGGTGCTGATGGCCAAAACATCCCATACCAGAGGCGATTGAAAGTTGGGCCACAATTGCCGATCGCTGGGGTAAGGCAATATGTAAAATCCGACCCACAACCTGCCCATATGCAACAAGGGAAACATCCCGGCGGTGGCCAACGCAAAAATGGTCACAGCTTCCGAAATTCGGTATATCGAAGTACGCCAACGGGCTCTCAATAGCAGTAAAATCGCGCTAATCAAGGTCCCTGCATGGGCGATCCCGATCCAAAACACCATCGTGGTGATGTACGTACCCCAACCCACCGGATTGCCCAGACCGGTTACACCCATACCCTGATGGATCTGATAACCCCAAGCCGCGAAAAACGCCAGGCACAATGCCAAAAGAATCAAGATGACGAGCCAATATGTACGCCGAGGTCTTTTGAGTGTCTCCAAAGTATCGCGGGTAATGGATGCGTAGCTTTGTGGTTGCATGGCGTCTATCCGAGCAGGGGAAATGGGTTTCGGTTGACCTTACAAAGATAGCTTACCGCAGGCTTGGTATTGAGATAATCGTCCAACAACCGGTAGGCGCGAAAATCCTTCGCCATGCGGCTCACCTTGGAATCCGGTCTATTGAGATCTCCAAATTGGAGCGCTCCGGTCGGACAGGTTTGGACACAAGCCAAAACGATCTCGTCGCTCTTGAGATCCCGGTTTTCATGCGAAGCCAGGTTCATTTTTTCTCGGATTCTCTGGATGCAAAAGGTACATTTCTCCATGACACCCGGAGTGCGAACGGTGACATCCGGGTTGAGTTGCATGCGAAGCGCACCAGGCCACCGGTGACGCGTCCAATTGAATCGTCTGACTTTATATGGACAGTTGTTGGCACAATACCGAGTTCCGATACAACGGTTGTATACTTGGGCGTTTAGACCATCCTTGGTATGATACGAAGCAAAAACCGGACATACCGGTTCACAAGGCGCGTTGTCACAGTGCTGGCACATGATGGGAATAAACCTTGCCTGAGGTCCCATGGGCGAATCCAACTCGGTCCAGTAGCGTTCGATGCGCATCCAATGCATTTCACGGCCCGGGCGTATTTGTTTGGGCCCGACCGTAGCGATATTGTTTTCTGCCTGACAGGCCAGGACACACGCACTGCAACCCGTGCACAAATCCAAATCGACAACCATACCCCATTTGTGTTTGGGATATTCGTGGGTTGTATAAAAACTTCTCATGGCGCTCTTTTTTGCTCCGGCCGGTGCTGGAGCATGACCACCGGGCATCCCCAGATCGGGACCGCGACCCTTTAGTGCGTCCTTCAAATCAACCGCTGGGACAATGGGGCGTCCATGGGTGGTGGGATCCCCCTCGACCGTCAACAAGGAGCCCCGCCCCGCTCTGACCAGGGATATTCTGGTCTGCAGCATGACCAGGCCGCCCCCATCCGGATCCAACATCGGTCTGAGCAGCGACCAGGCCCGACCTCCTCTACCCGAAGCAAACCGTCCCGAAATCTTTTTACCCCCACCCAGGGGAAACGCCACCACGTCATGCCGGGCTCCAGGCATAACCCTCACAGTCGCTTCCAGATTGCCACCCGCGCCGGCTACCTTGACGCGATCGCCGTCTTGGAAAAGCAACCCGGCGGCCAATTCGGAAGATATTTCTATCGGGGTGTCCCAGACCACCTGTGTCAGTGCATCCGGGACCTCCTGAATCCAAGGTCGATTGGCCGTGCATCCATCGTAAAGACGGGCCGATGGGTATACCAACAACCAGGGATGCGCATCAGCTTGAGTGGTTTTCGACTCGAAACGCAGCTCGGCTTTCATCAGCTCTACCTGCGGGTGTTCTTCATGTTCGAGCTTCAAGCCTCCACCCGCGAGCGCCTGTTTGAAAAAATCCGTCGAGGATTGATTTTGATCCAATTGTTGCTGCAAACCAACCCATTGTTGCGCAAGCACCTGGCGATAATCCATCCATGCCAAGGGCTCCGCCATCGAGCGGGAGATGCCGATCAACCAATCTTCAGGCTGTTTTTGACGGGCCGGGGGCTTGACGACGGGTTGCTGGACCGAAATCCAGTCAGCTCTGGTCTGGAAATCACCCCAGGCCTCGAGTGCATGGGTCGCGGGCAACACGACATGCGCATACGGAGAGGTTTCATTGGGTCCTTCAGAAATGAGAACCACCAGAGGTATTTTTTCAAGCGCCTTTTTGACCGCGCCCGCATCGGGCCATTCGTAAACCGGATCGCGTTTGACAATCACGAGTGTGGAAATCTCTCCGTCCGTACCTGCCTGCAATAGGTTTGCCACTTCTCGGGCGGGGTCCAATTGACTGTAAAAAGTATTCTGGCCGTATACAACCGATCGACCCACGGAACCCAATATGTAATTCAACAACAATATGGCTTCCTGCTCTTTCGAGGCTTGCTCGCCAAGCAGGCATTCGTTGGGCGGCAACACCAGAGGCATTTTCGCTGCGATTAATTTTTCGGATATTTTCATCAGAATGTCTGCAGCACAACCGGTTTGCAAAGATACTTTTTCCAGAGTAAACGGTCTCAACCAACCGGCCAGCAGAGATTTGGTCTCATCATTCAATCCACTACGATCCAACAACTGGTTCGCCAATCCCAAGGCCAATATGCCGAAGCTTGACGGTCTGACCGATATCCAACAATCTGCCGACGCGGCAGTAAGATCTTTCCTGGGAGACATACAAACGAAACCGATCCGCTCTTGGTGTGCAAAGCCGTGTTTTTGGGCCAACTGACCCGCATGCTCGACCGGCGAAAGCCAACTCTCAAACAGATCGGCGCCGAGGTTGAGAATAAAATCCGCCTTGCTCAAATCAACACGGGGCACTTCGTCAAACCCAAACAGGTTTTGTGAAGCCCTCTTCAAAGCTGAAAACTGTATGGGTTCATAGGCTATCCATTTGGCACCCCAACGAGCCGCCATTTCACTGTAAAACCATCGAGAGGTGGCCGTCTGACCCCCGGTCAACAAAGCCATCCTCGCCCCCGGTTTGATTTGCCCGAGGATGCTTTCGGCCACATATTTTTGGGCCTTCTCGGGCGTAGTCTTTTTGGTATGACCGGGCCTGCCGATCCGAGGGTCTGGATATCGATCCGGGTCGTACAATGCCTGTATGGCCGATTGTCCCCTCAGACAAAGCGCACCCCGGTTGATCGGAGACGCGGGATGGCCCTCCAATTTAATGGGGCGGCCCTCGCGTGTCTTGACCAAGACGCCACATCCCGCCGGGCAATCCCGGCAAGTGGACGAATACCAATTTGCCACTCCGGGCACTACCCCGGCTGCCGGACTGAGATACGCATAAAGATGCCGGACTGGAGCATCCGTGCAGGCAGGCAACAAACCCGCGGTGCCGCCAACTCCCATCCATTTTAAAAAAGTTCGGCGATCAATAGGGTTTTTCATCACAACAGTTCGTCTCCCAGGTAATGCATGATTAATGTATGTTCCCCGGGGTTGAAAGTCCACCTATTTGAATCAAGCCTCTCGGACGGTTTCCATACTCATTCAACTCCGTAGACCCTCAACCGGATTGGGCTGAAAAAATCAAAACCGACCATCCGGCCGAAAGCAAAAAGACCGACATCGATGCCCAGATCCCGAAAAAGGCCCGCCGAATCCGAAATCGGCACAAATCCAAATAATCGGGCCAAGCAGCAGTCACGCGGGTACACACATAGATATCAAGCGACTCAGCCAATGTCACGAGTAAAGCTCCAAACAAAACAAAGCCGATCATACCATATCTGGGCGACATCAAGCACCAGGCACAATGATGCTTTGGATCGCCATAGCAGAGCGGTCCTACAACGTATACCAAAGCCCATGCAGAAATCAAAACCCAAATCCACTGGGTGAGACCCAACAAGCCGGCCACCCGCGGAGATGTCATCGATTTTCGGCGAAATTTTCTAAACCATATCAATCCAACTACGCCTCCGAATACAATCCACCCGGCCGGCCAGAACCAATCCGCCACCTGACCCAAAAACATGCCGAAATCCGGGGTTTGGGCGTTTTCCAAAATTTTGGAACAACAATCCACCTCAACTCTCGAATCGAGCCTGAGCACAGCCCGCAGAGATGTCACCACAGTGAGAACGAAAACCGGCACTGTCAACAGCAACACCCGCGCAGATACAACCAAGATGCCTGCCTGCCGTATCGAGCGCTGCAATGCATCCAGAATATACCAGCAGTATAACAATAAGAGACCGAGCCCCTTCAAGAGGAGAACCTGGGCTCCCAGACCATGGGTAGCCCGCATGACACCCGTTGCACACATAGCACCCCTGACCTCACCGGGAAGAACCACCGCAATTGCAACCACCCAAGCAAGAGTTCCCAATACAAATGCCAGGAACGCACTCCGGGTATAGAAAGAGATCTTTCGGCTGGTTTTCTCTTCGATGTGCAATGCATATTGAGCACTTTGCTCCAAGCGACCTACGATGATCCGGGCAGCGGGGATCGATCCGGCAAGGCATAGCAATAATCCAACAACATCCAAGGCCAAACCGGTCGTCAAAAGCGGATGAAACACGAATACTACCCCTCAAAAAAAATCGTATCGAAAAACATTGTGGTAAGACCGGCCTTACATGTCAAGATCACACACTCGAAGCTTTACAGGCCATGCTTTTCGGGGCTTGAACACTTTTGCGGATCGAGGTATGACACCGGCATGAGCCGAAGCCACAAACAACACATCACGGTTGCTCGATCCTTGGCGGTGGAAGTACTTCGTAAAATCGAGGCCGAGGGCGCCTACTCCTCGTTGGTCTTGCGCCATGCCTTGGAAAAAGCAAACCATCTTTCTACGTCGGATCGCAAGTTGGTAACCGAGCTGGTGTACGGAACATTGCGTTGGCGCATGAAACTGGATTATGCCTTGCAGCTGTGTTGTCACAGACCGCTACAAAAGATCGAACCGGTTTTGTTGCGTATTTTGCGTATTTCGGCATATCAGCTTCTTTTTTTGGATCGCATACCGGATTGGGCGGTCGTTGATCAGGCCGGCCGGCTTGGAACAACGATGCGTGGAAAAGCCGCCGGAGGCTTTCTCAACGGCGTATTGAGAAAGCTTGCAGCTTCAAAAGACAACCTCGCGTGGCCGAACGCTTACGAGCAATCCATCATGGACATGTCCGTATCTCATTCGTTTCCAACCTGGTTGGTTTCTGATTGGGCAAAGCAATTCGGGCCCGAAAGATCCGCTGAGCTCATGCAGGCCTTCAACCAGACGCCCGCTTTGTGGATCCGAACCAACACCTGCTGGACCAATACCCATAAACTGATGAAAACCCTCGAAACATCAGGCTACTCGACGAACACCTCCGACATATTGCCCGATGCTCTGATGGTCGAGACCGACGGCAATGTCGGTCGAATGATGTTGGGGAACCAAAATGAATTTCACATCCAAGACGGCGCGGCCCAAGCTGTCTGCGCACTTGCCGATCCCCAAGCGGGCCAAAGAGTCCTGGATTGTTGCTCGGCGCCCGGTGGAAAAACGGCCACGCTCGCCCAGTTGATGGGCAATCAGGGTCATATCCTGTCCGTCGACATACATCCTGGAAGGCTCAAGCTGGCCAAACAACTCGCAGAAAGACTTCATCTGGATTGCATTGAGATAAAAACCCACGATCTGACCAAAACCATTCCTCCAGATTGGGGAAAATTCGATGTCGTACTTCTGGATGCGCCTTGCTCTTCCTTGGGTACAATACGCAGGCACCCGGAGCGAAAATGGAATGCTTCGAAAGAAAACATCTCAGAGCTTGTCTGTTTACAAAAAGCTTTACTGGATTCGATATGTTTCGCACTTAAGCCGAACGGCGTGCTGGTCTACAGTGTGTGCACACCGACACCCGAAGAAGGACCCGACTTGATTCAAAACTGGCTGGCAGAGCATCCCGAATTCGACTGCGAGGATCCACGCAGGGATAAAACCCAAAGCTGGCACAGGCTCTTGAACCATGAGGGCGCATTGCAAACCTGGCCGGATCGAGACGATATGGATGCATTTTATGCGGTGCGTCTGGTAAAAAGAAATTGAACCTTTTCTGACCGGGAGGATTCGCATGGACATAGATAAAAAAATCTTGATCGCGCCTTCGATCTTATCTGCTGATATGGCCCATTTGGCCGATGAAATCAAAGCGATCGAATCAGCCGGGGCCGATTGGGTTCACGTGGATGTCATGGACGGACGCTTTGTGCCCAACATCACGATCGGTATCCCGGTCGTCGCTTCCATCAAACCATGTACCAAGCTTCCCCTGGACGTACATCTGATGATTCTCGAACCCGAAAGGTATATCCAGCAATTCGCCGAAGCGGGTGCAACCCATATCAGCTTTCACACCGAAGCAACCCAACACGTTTACAGCACTCTCAAGGCCGTTCGCAACGCGGGTTGTAAATCCGGGGTCGCCCTTTGCCCAGCCACACCTATCCAAATACTGGAGAACATCCTAGAAACGATTGACTTTATCGTGATCATGACAGTCGAACCCGGATTTGGAGGTCAGAAATTCATTCCGGAAATGCTCCAAAAAATCAAAGCGGTTCGCAGACTGATCGAAAAACATAGTTTGCCTGTTGACATACAAGTAGATGGTGGGATAAAGAAAGATACGATAGGTCCGGTGGTTCGGGCAGGCGGCAACGTTTTTGTATCCGGCTCGGGCGTGTTCAACTCCGTGGGGCCAACCGAATCCATCCGGGCTTTGAGAGAAGCCGCGAAGTCCTATTAAGCGTGAAGTATCGCGGTGCCGGTTAGAATGTAGGTATGAAAAACGGGAAGTGGCTCAGCCTGGTAGAGCACCTGGTTCGGGACCAGGGGGTCGCAGGTTCAAATCCTGTCTTCCCGATATACAAAAAACCAAGAATCCAACCCGAGAGTAGGGGTATGCCTCAAGATGGTTGGTTTGGATCTTGCGGTGCAGAGGCAGACGCAAGTCATAAGCCGAAATCGGTATCCAACCCTAGCATGAATGTATTGCGGGAATATGGCAGTACGTCTACTAAATCATTATGAAAATCGTTGCGGTAAAACCCCGCCTGGATGACGAGGCTCAAAACATCGAAAATTGGGACGTGCAGCCGAATCACCAGCGAGTTTTCTTTTTCGTCCGCATCCGGTTCGTACAGATTTTGATCAATATACATAGCGTCTTTGTAACGCGTAAGCTGAAATGTCCCTATCAGATGGAGGTTGAGATCCCACGGCAACTGCATCGATAGAGCCAGCTTATATCTATGCCAGAGCGCGGAAGAGCCCGCGCTGTTGGAATCATTGATGAATAAGCTGTAAGCCGTATCGATAATGAGCATTTTGCCGGAAAAAAGCTCAAGCTCGTATTGAAGCGAAACCCCAGGCATATGGCGCAGATCAATCCGATTGCTTTGGGTAGGCTGGAGCTTATCATCAACGATACGGTAGGATGTATCGTCAAAAGTACGCCTCTCAACCTGGTAGTAGGACGATACCGACAATCTTTTGGTCAAATGCAGGTTCAGCGCAAACTCGGCCGTCGGTGCATAATGAGAAAAATTGTATCGATAGAAACCTCGACCATCCGGTTTAAACAAAAAATAACTTCCCCCGAGATGAATCATATAAGAGAGCCTGGACGTCAACCGGGAACCGAAGACCACATCACCCGTCCAAATAAAATAATCTCTATCGTGCTCTCTCAGGCTGGCATCCACAATAGATGTTCTGATACCCATAAGGCTCGTGGGGGACAACTGATAGCTGTACAAACCTCCCAATTGGGTGGCAATGAGATCTTCGGAGCTTTGACGAAAATGAAGCTTAAACCCACCGAGATAATTGGCGGCTACACTATGGCGCCCCGACACATGGGTCAGCTCGGCCTCTACTACCATACGTAATAGCTGATCGGTCGAAGTAGATAGCACCGAGCGGGTCGGATTGGTATCTGCCTCACAACCCATCTGCATACGGATCCGACCATCCGCCTGAGCCTTGTCCACAGAAACTGCAAAACAGACTCCAAAGAATATCCACAAACCGTATTTACAGATCACCCAGAGTCTTTCACGCCGACTCTGAGACTTGGAAGGGGAAACAACGCATGGCACACATCCGCATCTCTCATTCGGTCTCCAAGATTTCTGTTTTTTCCATGATACGATCATAAAGGATCTGCAACCGTTTTATTTGTTGGATAGTATCTTCTTGCGCGCGGGTCAAGATCCGTATCGCATCCGAGGTACGGCGTGGCTTGGCAAGTTGTTTTTTATCAACATTTTGCTCGATTTGATTGGTATCTTCGGGGGTAGCATTCGTATGATCGATGCCTGGGTGCATGCCAGATTCGATCCCCGGTTCGCACGAGGCGGCCAGGCAAGGTTCCAACAGATCCAGACTCGAGAAATCTTTCGATTCTGCATCGGGAATAGGTCTGGGAATATCATCGAGCGCGGGGTAATCGACTTCCGCACTCATCCGCCACGATCCAACAAACTGAAATATGCGCGAACGTTCGGCAAACAGCATTTGCTCTTTTTTGAAATCACGCACTTGGCGATCGAAACGCCTGGCGATTTTTATGTCCTCGACCCTTTTCTTCAAATCGGCCAATCTCTTTCTGAGTCGATCCTGCTCATCTCGAATCGCGTCCGCTCGTTCTTTCAGCTCTTCAGGATCATTCGTATCGAGTAACTTACCGGTATCGAAGGGTTTTGCCAAACGCGTGCGCGCATGCAGGCGCCGATCAATCATATCTCTCTCGATCCGTAATGCATGCAACACCTCAAAAAGCTCGGTCCGTTTTTCGATGCTCACCGTATCAAACAGTTTTTCGGCCTCGACCAAACAGGACCTATGCACTTCAAGAAATTTTTCAAACAAATCCCGGCTCTCACGATTCAAGTCTTCGATTTGTTTATTCACTGCACCCAACGCACCCGAAGCGTCATGGGAGGAGCTGAGCATTTGTTGGAGTGTAAAATCAGGCAACAACTTGGATTGCGAAGAATCAGCTTTCCTGGCCCGGATTTTCAAGGCCAAATCCTCAATGCGTTTTTCAAGATCTTTGCGCTGCAAGGCAAGCTCCGGCATGAGCGCGTCGATCTGCCGGATTCTGTATCGGATTTTTTCCAGCCTATCCAAGTAGGTATTGATGGCATCAAACCGCGCAAAGGTCATCGCGGGGACAACCGATACGAGTATGACTATGATGAAATTGATCCGTTTCATATATATATCACCCACTCGACTCCATAATAGTGCAAACATCGAGCCAGGAAAATAAAATCATCCCACAAAAACATCTATCCAAAATAGCTCTATGAAATCAAAAGAATGACCCCAACATCCGCCGCATCCGGCTTCTTTACGCTCGAGATCCATCCCCCAATACCCATCGAAAATCCAAGCTTGGTTTCAAAAATCTGTGCAAAAAATGAAAAATATTGCTCATCCCATGAAAGAAAATGCCCGGCCATTACGTATATAGATATAGAAGGGGCTTGGGGCTTATGGGGAAACCTAATAGTTGCTCATCATATTTGTATGATGATGTCGGCGCTACCCGAACGTACGAATTCTTTGGCATGGTTGGTGAACAACCCCATGATAAAACAAAGAATTCGCGCTTCGGGAAGTGCCCTTTGAAAGAAACCGATCATGATGGTACATCAAGATCGGATAAAGATGATGAAGCCTGAAGAAACCCTCCTTTTCACAGGCCGGCCTCATGAGACCCAAGCTCCTTTCTTGAAATACCAAAAGAGAACCAATAAGATCAGGCTCAATCTATTCCATATTTTTCGAGCTTGTAATACAATGCCGATGTCTTTACGTCCAACAGGCGGGCGGTTGTGGTTTTGACACGGTTGGCGCGCTGGAATGCATCCAGAATAATCGTTTTTTCAACCTGCTCGAGGATTTGCGTCAACCCCGCCCGGGTGGCCTGAATTCTGAGGCTGCCGTCTGCTTCCTGGCGCACCAGCTCGGAATCCAACGACCTGACGGTAAGGTTCGAAGGAAGATCTTTGGCATCCAAGATTTTTGAATCCGCAAACACCATGGATTGCTCAATGATGTTTTCGAGCTCTCGCACATTCCCGGGCCAATGATAGGCATTGAGAACCTCGAGTGCTCGATCTGAAATATCCAAAATATCTTTATGGGTACGATCTTTAAGCTTTCGAATAAAGTGTTTGGTCAAATCTGCGATTTCCTCGGAGCGTTCGCGTAAAGGCGGAATATGCAAAGGCACGATGTGCAACCGATAGTAAAGATCTTCCCGAAAACCACCTTCTTTGACCAAACTACCGAGATCTCGATTTGTACACGCCACCACCCGCACATCTACACTCTGGGTCTCCTCTCCTCCCACCCGTTCGAACTCTTTTTCCTGCAACACCCGTAGTAATTTAAGCTGGAGATTCGGGCTGATCTCACCAATTTCGTCCAGCAGAATGGTCCCGGCATCGGCCAGCTCGAACCGTCCCAGCTTGCGCCGTACAGCTCCGGTAAACGCCCCTTTTTCGTGGCCGAACATCTCACTTTCCAACAATGTTTCGGAAAGCGCTGCGCAATTGACCCGAATAAAGGGTCCTTTTCGTCTTCGGCTCGCTTCGTGCAGGGCCCGGGCGACCAACTCTTTTCCGGTACCACTCTCACCCGTAATCAAAACGGTCGAGTCCGTCACCGCCACTTTATGAATGGTATTGACCAATTCTCTCATGGGCTTCGAAGACGCCACCATGTTTTCCAACTGTATGGGAGGATGGATCTCGTCCCGCAGCAACTGGTTTTCTTCTTTGAGCCGGGTATGTTCTCTTTTGATTTTGGAAAGCTGCAATGCCTGCTCTACCTTGGCCTCCAAAACATCCGGTGTAAAAGGCTTGGTGATGAAATCGAATGCTCCCAGTTTCATGACCTCAACCGCGGTTTCAATGGTACCGTATGCGGTTATCACCATCACCACGGCGTCTTCGTCCAACTCCAAGATCTCTTTGCAGACCTGCATACCATCCTTGCCCTCCATCTTGAGATCCGTGACGATAAAATCCATACGTCTCGACTTGAACAGCTTGAGCCCTGTATGGCCGTCTTCGGCCACATGGGCTTTGTAGCCCATCTTGGCCACAACCGCGGCTATGCCCTCTCGAATGGTCTGGTTGTCATCTATAATGAGTATATTTTCCATGGATATACCTCTCTATGAAGGCAGCCTCAGGGTGATGATGGTGCCGCTTTCCGGCGACGAATCCAACCGGATGGTTCCACCATGGGACTCGACGGTTTGTTTCGCCAACGACAGGCCCAATCCGGTGCCTTGTTGGCGGGTAGTGAAAAAAGGCTCAAATACTTTTTCGTGTTGTTCCCGAGGGATCCCGCAACCTTTATCCTGTACGGTCAAGCTAAGCCAAGCGCTATCCACCTGCAGGTTGATGACTACCCGTCCGCCTTGACTGGATGCTTGCACGGCGTTTCGCACCAGGTTATGCAAGACCCGACGCATGCGATCCCGATCCCACTCGACGGTTTTGATGTCAGGCGCTACTTCCACATCCAATTGTATATTTTTCTGACAACACTCGCTCTCGGTAAGAAGCTTGATTTGCTCAATCTCGTCTCTTGGATCCAATTGTTCCAACGACAAAGGACGTTTGCGGGCATAATCCAGAAAATCGTTGACCACCCGGGTGAGGTATCCAAGCTCGTTTTCCACACGCTGAAGATGGGAAAGCGCCGCGAGATTGCCGGATATCTCTCGTTTCAACAAACCCAAAAACAAGGTGATCCCACCGAGTGGATTTCTCACTTCATGAGCAATGCCTGCAAGCATCATTTGCAGGGTTTGATCCCGGGTTTGGATGGATTTGCGCATCTCTTCCAACGTATGGGCCAACACTCCGATCTCGTCCCGGGTCTCTATGCGCACGTTGCGATCCAAGCGACCCGATCCGATAATCCCGGCCGACTCGGTCAGGCGTGCCAAAGGACGGGTAATCAGGCGGGAGACCAAAAGACTGAGACCTACCACCAGCACCAACCCGATCAATGATACCATCACCACAACATTTCCTAAATAAGATAGAGGTTTGAGAAAACGAGCGCTCCCGTCAACCCCGACAGCCGCGCGGATCTCTCCCTCCAATTTCACAGGCGCAAACCCGCTTTTGTAAAGCACTCCGTCGACACCCGCAAACAATACCGATGTCCTGGCCCGCCCGTTGAATACTTCTTGCAGCTCCGCGCGATCTGCAGACAATTTTACAATGCGTTCACCAATGGCGAACCTTTTTTGGCTGTCGACCAAGGCTCGCTCCCGGTGGTCGAACAGATACACCAACTCGACGCCGGCCGCCTGCTGGATTTGACGCAGCTTGCTCATGAGATTGAGATAGGTACGACTGTTTTCGTCATCGCTCTCCAAACGAAGGGCGCGTGGCTTGCCCACCAGCCGGGCGGCAGTGCGCGCAACCGCAATCAGGCTCTCACCCAATTGGTTTTCCAGGGTGATCCAGGTCAACCGATACACAAGATAGCCGACCAGGGCAAAAACAAAAAATACCGGCACAAGATACGCCGACAAGAGTTTCACCCACAACCGTCGATGAAAGCTGATACCCGCACCAGGCGGATGTTTGGCATGCTCGTTCATCCTTAAAAACCACAAGATACTGCAACCCGGGCAACTCTGGCAAACCCTGACTCATGATTTTTATCCGAGTAAAAAAAAGGGACGCTCTATGAAGCGTCCCTTGCGAAGTTCATATCGACATAATCATTGAAATCTTATCATGTTTCTCTGTGGTGGCCCTACCTCAGCAGACCTGATCGTAGTCCGGGCAGCAATCATTGTATTGTTTGCACAAGTTGTCACACCAGCAACCGTCTGGTGATTTCTGACCGCAATAACCCTGGCATGATTTGCCCGGAGTCGGGGTCGGCGTCGGTTGCGGGGTCGGCGTCGGATTGGGGCCGCAGAATTGATCATAATCGGGACAGCAGTCGCCATACTGCTTACAAAGATTGTCACACCAGCAACTGCCTGACTTTTTACCACACATCCCTTGACAGGAATCGCCCGGGGTCGGAGTGGGTGTAGGTCCTGGGGTCGGGGTTGGAGTCGGATTGGGACCGCCGCCCGGTTTAGGAATGACCTGGTTGGGACCGCCGCATCCATGTGTGCCGGCGCCCGACTGCATACAGCTGTTGACCGCGGAACACACATTGGTTTGTGACAAGGCTTTGCCCATGGCGCAACTGAACACCGCTTCGGATGGACCGATATACAAGTTGGTGATGCCCGAGACAAACCACTCGGCCCCGGCATTGAATACCCGGCTCTTGAAAGGATCATTGTACGCCAAACAAGAGTTGGCGTAGACTCCGTGACCATCCAAACTCATCGAAAAACTCGACAACATCTGACCGCCGGTAAGCTGAAGTCCACCGGTGTAACCATGGCCGACGCGTCCCCATACCTTGAGACCTGAGCAGGATAGGTAGTTGGTCACGTTGGTGTAACTTTCACCACTGCCGATAGCCTTGGTGGATACGTAACCTCGGTTTTTCGCGGTGCTGTCGTTCTTGTTGATGGCGCTTACCGAGCTGCTGATGGTGGAGCACTCGGTGGTCCAATACGTCTCCATGCTGGAGTTGGGACAGCTCGGATAAAAGCTCCGGCCGGCGGCCTTGTTCGGCCAAAATACATCGTAAGAGAGATTGCTTACTTCGTTTTCGGCGTCCAACCCCATCTGGAAAAACTTCAGCTCGTACACGTCGGCGGACGCAAGCTGGCCATAGAGCATATAGCCGTCTCCACGTGACTCGGCCAAAACGGTCACACTCGCCCATTGATCACAGTCGATCGTCTTGGTCACAATCTCCTTGATGGTGGCCGGATCCAAATCACTGGTCGAATCCGGGCTGATAATGATATTTTTCGCGATCTCAGAACCCTGTGAATCCATCTTCTCCACGGGACCGCATCCCTGCAAAGCGGCAATCACTCCCACCAACAACAATACTTTTACCAATCGCCTCATTTCTAAAGACCCTCCTTTCAATACCTGCACACTCTCTTTCGTTTGTACCTCGACACTACATCAGTCCAATGACATGTCCAAATCCTCGTGTCTACCGACCTCCTTTCCGTCGTGATGGTGGTTTTTCTGCATGATACATGATGATATAAAATATTATTCGTAGATCAATGCTGTGATCTATGTTAAAAATCATCAAAATTATTATATGTCAACATGTTTCAATGCCTATTAATATTAATTAAACATCGACGTATTTATATTTGACCTAATATTCGAGCATTTAAAGAATTATACTAATTTGAATTCAGAATATATGTTAAATATAAATACGAATTATAAAATATAATAATGTTATAATAAAAGCACAATAAATACCTATTAATTATTTTAACATTTTTTCATCGATAATATAATTCGGACCAGTGAAAACATGTACTTATTTTAACTATATTCGAAGAAAAGTTTTCAAATCAAAACTGAGGTTTCAGGTGGATATATGCAACACCTATCCAGGTAGGAATTGTTTACAACCATCGAATGATTTTCAGATGGGCTTTACCAGGCTTGATGATGCAGCGGCGGGTTTCTATCCACACACTTGTTGTTTGTCGCTGCAGCAGTCGCCGTAGGATTGACAAGAGCTGTCACACCAGCAACCACCCGGAGCTTTCTTGCCGCAATTGCCCACACATGAGTTGGGATCGGTCGGATCCGGGGTCGGAGTGGGAGTCGGATTGGGCGTAGGGGTCGGTGTGGGAGTCGGATTGGGCGTGGGGGTCGGTGTCGGCTGTACGCCGTCACAAGCTTGGGCTTTGTCTGCGCAACAATCCCCGTACTGGGCGCAAGAGCTGTCACACCAGCAACCACCCGGAGCTTTGTTGCCGCAATTGCCCACACATGAGTTGGGATCGTTGGGATCGGGAGTGGGAGTCGGCGTCGGCTCCGGGGTGGGTGTGGGGTTTACTCCGCCGGGAGCCGCAACGATCGATCCTTGACCATAACACCCGTGTTGGCCCGCACCGCTCTGTACGCATCCGTTTAGGGTTGTGCATACCTCGGCCTGATCTTTGGCCTTGTTCCACCAACAATTGAAAGTAGCTTCGGACGATCCAATCGAGAGATTGGTAATACCTGAAATATACCACTTTGCTCCGGCGCCGGTCACCTTGCTTTTAAATGGATTATTAAATGCCAGACAAGAGTTGGCGTAGATACCCTTGTTGCTCAAGCTGACACCAGAGAAGCCGGTGAGGTTGTATCCACCGGTCAACTGCAGACCACCGGTGTATCCGTGGCCCACCCGGCCCCATACTTTGAGGCCGGCGCATGACAGGTTGTTCATGACATTGGTGTAGCTCTCTGCGCTGCCGACGGCTTTTTCGGTTTTATACCCTCTGGTCTGGGCTCTCGAGTTGTTGGTGTTGATGACATTGACCGCAGTGCTGATAGTACTGCACTCGGTACTCCAATATGTCTCCCGGGTTGTATCCGGGCAGCTGGCATAAAAGCTGCTGCTTTCGACCACCACGGGATAGTACACATCGTAGCCTACCTCGGTCGCCCTCTGTCCATCGTGCCTGATTTGCATAAAGTCTATGCTGTAACTGTCTTTGTGGTTGAGCATGGTGTAGATCACATCGGGCTGGCTGTTTACGACCACGCTGGCCCAATCGTTGGGATTTATCGTATCGATCACAATATTTTTGATGATGTCGGGATCGAGCACATCCGCAGAATCACGGCTGATCAAAATATTTTTGCCCAGGTCCGATCCCTGGCTGTCCAGGTTGTCAACCGGGCCACAGGCCGATACTATAAAACCGGCTGTCATCAAAGCAGTCAACCCCATTCCAATACGCTTCATTGCAAACCTCCTTCATAAAATTTTTATACAACATACAATCACCATACAACATACATCGACTCTGGTTTTTCCCGCATGACCCTCCTTTCTATTTCCTCTTTACTTTCAACATCTTTCTACATGATACTCCCAAGCATTCAGGCTACTTATTGTATACATGGTACAATAAAATTAAGAAAAAATCAATC